>JAJYSI010000002.1 GCA_021793635.1 Bacteroidota bacterium | reverse complement strand
TTTATTTAATTTTTAATAATGTTGTGTATATATGTTCTTTTTGTTGATTATTAGAATGATTTAAACTAATTTTTACTTATTAAAACATCACATACAATTTTTAGAGCTAAAAATGAATCGGCTTATTTCATATTTTTTTCTTCTTTTGTTTATACCTGTTTTTCTTTCCGGATGTTCAAGCACAATAAACAATAGTATTACATTCAAAAACTTAGCCTCTGGTGATGTTTATGTGAATTTTAGAGGAAGCTTAATTACTATTCCGGCCGGACAAACATCTTCAATCAACAAAATTCCTAATGGCACATATAATTATTCAACAACATATTCTATTCCTGCCGGTGCAACAAGTTCAAGTTCAGTTGGAAATTTTTCTGGTTCTTTGGTAATAAAAGCGGGAACAAAAATTCTTTTTGTTTATTCAAGCACCCTACAATCTAATGTTTATGTTATTTCCATAACTGTATCGAACAGCGACAACCAGAACTCAACAAGTGTGACAGGCCCATAAAAAACTAGTTGATTATCTTTTCCTTATTAAATTTCCAAGTATCAATTTTATTGAGATTGGAGAGTATTTTTTGTAATTTGCAATGCTTCTATAGGAGATAAAAAACAAATGGAATTCAAAGTAAATAGTAAAATTTTAGAAAAGTTGTTATCTAAAATTATTCCGGCAGTTCCGAGCAGAACACCAATGCCCATTTTAGAAAATTTTCTTTTTGAAATTAAGGATGGCTCATTAACTGTTTGTGCAACGGATTTGGAAATATCACTTCGTTCATCAATAAATGTTGCTGCTGACGAAAATACAAAAATGGTTATTCCCGCCAAACTTTTGTACGATATAATTCGTTCTCTAGACGACACGCAAATTCATTTTGAAACCGAATCAAACTCAAAAATAAAAATATTAACTGATAACGGCGTCTATAATATCGGCTATTCTTCTCCTGAAGATTTTCCAGCTATACCAAATGTTTCCGGTGAAGTTGAAGTTGTTATCAACGGAAGTGACTTAAAAAAGGCTATTGACCAAACAGCGTTCGCAATGAGCAAAGAAGACATGCGTCCCGCAATGACTGGAACACTATTTGAATTTTCGGATCAAGGTTTAAGGTTTGTTACTACGGACGGACACCGTCTTGTTAAATATATTAATAAGGACATCAAGACAAACAAGGAAGATCAATATGTTGTGCCGGAAAGAGCGATTTCCGTACTGTCAAAAATATTAAACGAAAACGATGCCAGAATATTTCTTAGCAAAACAAATATTTCTTTTCATACAAATGATATGGAGTTTATAACACGCCTAATAGGAGAAAAATATCCTTCATATAGCAGTGTTATTCCAATTGAAAACGAAAACATTTTAAAAGTAAAAACCAACGATCTCCTCTCAAGCATTAAAAGAATGATGTTATTCTCAGCTTCAAATTCAAAACAGGTAAAATTTTCAATTAATAAAAACTTGCTTGAAGTATCCGCCGAAGATATTGACCACGGTTCAAACGCGAAAGAAAAAATTTTATGTGAATATGCCGGTGAATCAATGGATATTGGTTTTAATACGTCATATGTAAACGATATTTTGTCGCATGTTGGGGACGAAGACGTTATTTTTAAGCTTCATTCACCAACCAAAGCGTGTATTGTTGAACCTTCCAAAATGAAAGACAACGAAGATCTAATGCTTTTGTTAATGCCGGTTCGGCTAAATAATTAATATGATTTTATCCTCCGTAAAATTAAAAAATTTTAGGAGCCACAAAGAAACCAAACTGATTTTTTCAGAAAGATTAAATTATATTGTTGGCGGCAACGGACAAGGCAAAACATCTATTTTGGAATCTATTTATTATCTGTGCACAACCAAAAGTATCAACTCAAATTTTGACGGCGAAGTGGTAAGGTTTAACGAAAACGAATTAGAAATAATTGGCTCATTTAAAGATTACAGCAACAGTGAAGCAAGGATTTCTTACTTCTTAAATTCTAACAAGAAAATTTATTTTCTTAACGGAAAGCATATAACCAGAGCTGCTGACATAATTGGGAAATTTCCGGTGGTTATTTTAACGCCAATAGATCACTCCATTACACAGGGTGCTCCTGGAGAGCGTAGAAAGTTTGTTGATTCTGTCATCTCACAAGCAAGTGAAACTTATTTGAAAAACCTATTGGACTATAATAAAACCCTTCGTCAAAAAGCATCTCTCTTGGCGCAGCTTAAAGAAACAAAAGACAAAACTTTATTCGACGAACTTGATGCGTGGAATTCTAAGATGATTGCCTCCGGAAAAGAAATTATTATTCATCGCTTAAAATTTATTCGAAAATTTAAGGATTTTATAAAAGATTCTTTTAAAGTAATTTTGAACGATGACGAAATTCCTGGCGTAGAATATATGTTCTTGGATGGGCTTTCCCAAGAAGAAAACATTGAAGATATATTTTTTAAACTTCTTCATAAAAGAAAAGATGATGAAATACGCCGGGGATCAAACCTAGTCGGTCCTCACAGAGATGATTTTGTTTTTAAAATAAATGATGTTGATTTAAAAACATATGGATCCCAAGGTCAGCATAAAACTTTTCAGGTGGTTTTAAGGTTTGCTCAGTTTTTTTATCTTAAAGAAATTACTGGTAAGGCTCCGATATTTTTGCTTGATGATGTTTTTGGAGAACTTGACGCAAAAAGATCGATTAGAATTAGTGAGTATTTACGCCAGGTCGGTCAAGCATTTATCACACTTACGGACTTTACCGATTTTTCCTTCTTAAAAAAAGAAGATGATGATCTTGTAATTAAACTTAATAACGGGCAGGTTGTTTATGCCTAAAGATTTTCACAGTTTTGCCGAAATTGTAAACGATAATCCGGAATTGTCCTCCTTTAGGAATTCGCTAAAACAATCGGAAGTTGTGGCCTCATTTTATAAAATATTTCCCGATTTAAGAATGGTCGTATCCGCAGTTAAAGTTGAAAAAAAAACTCTTTTTCTATCTGCTGAAAGTGCGGCTTGGAAAAGCGAATTAAAATTTAAAGACCAGATAATAATTGAAAAGATAAATAATCACTTCAAAGAAGAGAGAGTAAAGTGGATTCGGTTTGTTTGAACTATGAATCCGGAAAAATTAAAATAAATTAGGTTCTCAAAATTATGACGAATGTAAATAATAGCAGCGAATATAGCGCAAAAAATATAAACGTATTAAAAGGATTGGAGGCGGTACAAAAACGACCGGCAATGTACATTGGTGACGTTGGACAGCGCGGTCTCCATCACCTAGTAAATGAAGTAGTGGATAATAGCATTGACGAAGCACTTGGCGGTTATGCCGACTACATAAATGTTACGATAAATAAAGATGAAACTGTTTCGGTTGAAGACAACGGAAGAGGTATTCCCGTTGATATGCACCCGGAAGAAAAACGCTCTGCACTCGAAGTAGTAATGACCGTCCTTCATGCCGGCGGAAAATTTGACAAAAACACTTACAAGGTCTCCGGCGGGCTTCACGGTGTCGGAGTCTCTGTAGTTAATGCTCTATCTGAATGGCTGAAGGTTGAAGTAAAACGTGATGGGAAAGTTTATTTTCAAGAATATCACCGCGGCGCACCAGTAAAACCGGTTAAGGAAATTGATAAGGTTAAGAAAAATGAAACCGGAACCAAAGTTACTTTTTTACCCGACGGAGAAATTTTTAAAACTAATAAATTTAAGTTTGATACCCTTGCAGAAAGAATGAGAGAGCTTGCTTATCTAAATAAAAACATCACGATAAAAATTTCAGACGAACGCACCGGCGAGGGCGATACGTTTCACTTTAAGGGAGGATTAGTTGAATTTGTAAAATACCTTGACGAAGCACGCGAACCGCTTCATAAAACAATTTATATTGAGGGGGAAAAGGACAACACTCCGGTTGAAATAGGATTTCAATACAACGGCTCATACAGCGAAAACATTTTTTCTTATGTCAATAATATTAATACTCACGAAGGCGGAACTCACCTAGTTGGTTTTAAAACAGCGTTGACAAGAACACTAAACAATTATGCTTACAAAAACGGATTGATAAAAGAAGGAAAAATTACTTTAACCGGAGATGATTTTAGGGAAGGACTAACGGCTGTTATTTCCGTTAAAGTTGCAGAACCTCAGTTTGAAGGGCAAACTAAAACAAAACTTGGCAACAGCGAAACAAAATCTGCCGTTGAAACTATGGTCGGGGAAAAATTAGCAGAGTTTCTTGAAGAAAATCCCAGCGTAGGGAAAAAAATAATTGAAAAATGTATGCGTGCTGCAGAGGCTCGTGAAGCAGCTAGAAAAGCACGCGATTTAACTAGAAGAAAAAATGCACTAGATGGGATGAACTTGCCGGGAAAACTTGCGGATTGTTCCATTACCGACCCAGAACATTGCGAAATTTATATCGTCGAAGGTGATTCTGCTGGCGGTTCCGCTAAACAGGGACGCGATAGAAGGTTTCAGGCGATTCTCCCACTTAAAGGAAAAATTTTAAATGTTGAAAAAGCAAAGCTTAACAAAATCTTAGAGAATAATGAAATCAAAGCTATTATCTCTGCAATAGGCGCCGGATTAGGTATAGACTTTGACGCCTCAAAAGCACGCTATGGCAAAATAATTTTAATGACAGATGCCGATGTCGATGGAAGCCATATTAGAACTTTACTTCTAACATTTTTCTATCGCCACATGCAAGACCTTATCAATGAAGGAAAAATATATATTGCACAGCCACCCCTTTATAAGGTTAAAAAAGGAAAACAAGAATTCTACGCTTTCGATGATAACGAAAGAGACGATATTTTAAAGAGATTGAAATCTAACGGTAAAGAAGCCGACGAAGGCTCTGAAGAAAACTCCGGCGAAGAAACAACCACAAAGGGCGTTTTAATATCCCGCTACAAAGGCTTGGGGGAAATGAACCCAGAACAGCTTTGGGAAACAACTATGAATCCGGAAACAAGAACTGTTCTTCAGGTAAATCTTGAAAGCGCTGCAACAGCAGATAAAATTTTTGAAACTCTAATGGGAGACGACGTAGAACCAAGAAGAGAGTTTATAGAAAAGAATGCAAAGTATGTTAGAAATCTTGATGTATAATTTTAACTATAACGAAAGAAACGTTTCAAAATATAATTGGTAACGATTTAGAAAAAACTCAATCCAAGAAAATAACTTTATTCGGTTCGCATTCACAATGTGAAGAAAATGAATATTAAACATAAAAACTAATTGAAAAAAACATGGCAACAATTTTTGAAAAAATAATTCCCGTTTCTCTCGAAGATGAAATGAAATCTTCCTACATAGATTATTCAATGTCGGTAATAGTAGCTCGTGCCTTGCCTGATGTGCGTGATGGACTTAAGCCAGTACATAGGAGGGTACTTTACGGGATGCACGAACTTGGAGTTGCTTATAATAAACCATATAAAAAGTCGGCAAGAATTGTCGGAGAGGTTCTCGGTAAATATCATCCCCACGGCGATACGGCAGTATATGATACCATGGTTAGAATGGTGCAGGATTTTTCCCTTCGATATCCTTTGGTCGACGGGCAGGGTAATTTTGGCTCTGTCGACGGCGACTCACCTGCGGCTATGCGTTATACAGAAGCACGACTTTCTAAAATTGCCGAAGAGATGCTTCGCGATTTGGATAAAAACACTGTTAATTTTGTCTCAAACTTTGACGACTCGCTTCAAGAACCAACTGTTATGCCCTCGTATCTCCCCAATCTTCTTGTTAACGGTTCCAGCGGAATCGCAGTTGGTATGGCTACAAATATTCCTCCGCACAATTTAACCGAAGTCATTGATGGCTTGATTGCGCTTATTAAAAATCCCGAATTAACTTCGGAAAAATTGATGAAATATGTTACAGCTCCCGATTTTCCAACCGGCGGGATTATCTATGGTTACGGTGGTGTAAAAGATGCTTACACAACCGGTCGTGGAAGAATTTTAGTTCGTGCAAAAGCTAATATTGAAAGCTTAAAAAACGGCAGAGATAATATCATTATAACTGAGCTTCCGTATCAGGTAAATAAAGCAAATCTAATTGAAAAAATAGCAGAGCTGGTTCACGAAGGAAAAATTGGCGATATTTCAAATATCAGAGACGAATCCGACCGTGACGGTATGCGTGTGGTTATCGAATTAAAACGCGATGCTCAACCGCCGGTGGTTCTTAATCAACTTTTTAAGCATACGCAAATGCAAACTACTTTCGGCGTAATTATGTTAGCTCTTGTAAACGGCGCGCCTAAGGTTCTTGTGCTTAAGGAAATGATGCAGCATTTCATCAACCACCGAATGGATGTTCTTATTAGAAGAACAAAATTTGAATTAGATACCGCCGAAAAACGCGCACATATTTTGGAAGGTTACATAATTGCGCTTGATAATATTGATGCGGTAATCGAAACCATCAAAAAGTCTAAAGATGTCGAAACGGCTAAAGCTAATTTGATTAAGCGCTTTAAGCTTAGCGAAATTCAGGCTAAAGCAATTTTAGATATGCGTCTGCAAAGATTAACTGGTCTGGAAAGAAAGAAAATAGAAGATGAATACCGCGATATAATTAAGCTTATCGAAAAGTTAAAGGGAATTCTTGCCAGCGAAGAAAAAAGATATTTAATTATCAAAGATGAGTTACTTGAAATTAAGGAAAAATACGGCGATGCAAGACGCACCGAAATTATTTACAACTACGAGGAGTTTTCTCTTGAAGATATCATCGCAGAGGAAGATGTTGTTGTTACAATAACCCATGGTGGATTTATAAAAAGGTTCCCCGTAAGTGGCTACCGTAAACAAGGACGAGGTGGCAAGGGTGTCACTGGTGCAGGAACCAAAGACGATGACTTTATCGAGCATATGTTTGTCGCTTCCACACATCACTACATTCTATTATTTACAGATAAGGGAAAGTGCTACTGGATAAAAGTTCACGAACTTCCGGAAGGTGGAAGAGCTACTCGTGGAAGGTCTATGTTAAATCTTATTGAAAAAGAAAAAGATGAAAACATTGCGGCGTTCGTGACTGTAAAAGAATTTAAAGACGATAGTTATCTTGTAATGGCAACCGAAAAAGGAACCATTAAAAAAACGGTCCTCTCGGCTTACGGAAATGTTAGGAAGGGTGGAATAAATGCAATAAATATTGCTGGAGGGGATAAACTAATTGCCGTTAAAATGTCTGAGGGCAATAATGATATTGTGCTTGGTACGCGAAGCGGATTCGCTATTCGCTTTCACGAAAATGATGTGCGGGATATGGGAAGAACGGCTACCGGTGTCAGAGGCGTTAGACTTAGCAAAGATGATAAAGTTGTCGGATTGCTTATTATTAAGAGAAATGACAGTATCTTAGTTGTTACAGAAAAAGGTTTCGGAAAAAGGTCTGACATTAATGATTATCGCATTACAAAACGCGGCGGCAAAGGCGTTATCACTGTTAAAACAAGTGATAAAGTCGGTAAGATGATTTCTTTAATGGATGTTGTCGACGGCGACGAGCTTGTAATTATTTCCTCAAAAGGAATGGTGATTAGACAAAGTGTAAAAGACATCCGGGTAATGGGAAGAAATACTCAGGGCGTTAGAGTAATTCGATTGAGCGAAGGCGACATGATTGCCGATATCGCGAAGGTTGTACCGGATGAAGATAACGTTGATATAAATCCGGTTGAATAATAATTTAAGCTTGGCTAAAACACTTATCAGACATTTTATCAACTCAAGGATTTCATAATGAATAGGAAATTTGCATGGACAATTCTTTTGTCCTTAATTCTAATTTTTCCTGGCTTTTCCCAGGTTAAAATAAATTTCACAGAGTATGATCTTGACAATGGATTGCATGTAATCCTTCATCAGGATAAGTCTACTCCGATAGTTGCTATTACAGTTTTATATCATGTCGGATCAAAAAATGAAAAACCTGATAGAACCGGCTTCGCTCATTTTTTTGAGCATCTTATGTTCTCTGGATCTAAATATATTCCCCGGGGTGAATACTATAAGATGATTCAAAATGCAGGCGGTCAGTTAAATGCGAACACCACTCAAGATAGAACCCTGTATTATGAAATTCTTCCGTCTAACCAGCTATCACTTGGTTTGTGGATGGAATCTGAACGAATGCTACATCTAAAAATAGATAGCATATCCGTAGAAACTCAACGCAAAGTGGTTAAAGAAGAAAGAAAACAACGCTTTGATAATCAACCATACGGTAGTGTGTTTGAAAATATTTTTAAGTATGCCTACAAAGTCTATCCATACAAATGGGTGCCGATCGGCTCTGTTCAATATATTGACAAAGCTACCCTGCCTGAATTTATAAATTTTTATCATACATACTATGTGCCCCAAAATGCTACTTTGTCAATTTCCGGCGATATAAATATTGAAAAGACAAAAGAATTAATTAAAGAATATTTCGGCGATATTCCGAAAGGAACAAAAAAAATTTATCGCCCGGATGTTGTAGAACCGCCCCAAACAGCGGAGATTGTTGATACTGTCTATGATAACATCAGGCTTCCGGCGGTGATTGAAGCATATCATATCCCGGCAATAGGAACAAAAGATTTTTATCCGCTCGACATGCTTACGACTCTTCTTGCCGTTGGAAAAAGCTCCCGCCTTTATAAAGCAGTCGTCGATAGCGAGCAGAAAGCAGTCGACGTGGAGGCTTTTTCATTCGGACTTGAAGCCCCCGGATTATTTATCTCTCTTGGTATTGCAAACACAGGAATAAATGCAAGCGACTTAGAAAATTCAATCGACGCTCAAATAGAAAAGGTAAAAAAGACTTTAATTACAGACGAAGAGCTACAAAAATTAAAAAACCTAATCGAGTCAAGAGCTGTTAGTGCGGTTTCTACTGATGCTGGAATTGCAGAAAACCTTGCCGAGTATCATGTTATTTATGGAAACACAAATCTTATCAATTCGAACATTCAACGCTACTTGGGTGTTACCAAGCGGGATATACAAAGGGTTGCGAACGAATATCTTAAAAAAGAAAATAGAGTTGTGCTGTTTTATTTGCCAAAAGCTCTGCAGAATAAGGAGGGAAAATAAATGTTAAGAAGAATTTTATTTATGATGCTTATGGCTGGGTTTGCTTCAACATCTTTTTCCCAGATAGATCGCTCAAAGCCTCCCAAACCAGGACCAGCGCCGGCAATTCAACTTGGCAAATATGATACCTTTGAACTTCCGAACGGTTTGAAAGTTTTTGTTATTGAAAACGATAAACTTCCTCGAGTAGCATTTTATTTAGTTATCAATAGAACACCTATTATACAGGGTGATGAAACCGGCTATATTTCTGCGGTGGGAAAGCTTTTGGGTACCGGAACGAAAACAAGAACAAAAGACCAAATAGATAATCAGATAGATTTCCTGGGTGCTTCGTTATCAACCTCTTCAAAAGGGGTTTTTGCAATGGCGCTTAAAGATCATGTAACAACTTTACTTGATCTTATGTCCGATATTGTTAAGAATTCAGTGTTTAAACAATCTGAATTAGATAAAATTAAGCTAAGGATGAAGTCTGACTTAGAAGCTTCCAAAGACGATCCCGGCGCTATTTCTGGCGTAGTGGGCGATGTCTTAAGGTATGGGAAAAATTATCCGTACGGAGAAGTGATGACCGAGAAAACGATTCAAAATATTTCTCTTAAAAAATGTGAAGATTATTATTCGACATATTTTCATCCTAATGATTCTTACCTTGCCGTTGTCGGAGATATTTCAAATGACGAAGCGAAATCTTTGGTTAAAAAATATTTTGGTGACTGGCAGAAAGGAAATATTCCAAAGTTTACTTATAAAACCCCTGAGCCGCCCTCACATAGGGAAGTTGTTATAGTTGATAGGCCAAATGCCGTTCAATCAGCAATAAACATTACTTATCCAGTGCAGTTACAACCGGGAAGTAAAGACATAATAAGTGCCAGTGTAATGAATACAATTTTGGGTGGCGATTCGTTTAGATTGTTTCAGGATTTAAGGGAAGATCACGGATATACTTACGGCGCATACTCCGGTTTATCCTCAGATGAGCAAGTTGGTTCTTTTGATGCTTATACAAATGTTAGAAATGATGTAACCGATAGTTCTATTGCTCGAATTTTATTTGAAATGAACCGCATCAAAAAGGAGAAGGTTTCTATAAATGAACTACAGCGTGCAAAAAATTACATCTCCGGAAATTTTGCAATTTCGTTGGAACAGCCCCAAACAATCGCTGCATTCGCTATCAATATTGCAAAATATAATTTACCACTAGACTATTACCAAAATTATTTAAAAAACATTGCAGATGTATCAACCGAAGATATCAAGAAAGAAGCAGATAAATATATACTTCCGGATAACTCATATGTTCTTGTAGTGGGCAATGCGGATCAAGTTGCTAAAGGTTTGGCTCAGTTTGGCCCGGTTAAATATTACGATACTTTTGGAAACATTGTAGATACAACTAAAAGTTCTATACCGGAGGGTCTTACTGCAGAAAAAATTATTGATAATTATATTGATGCAATCGGTGGAAAAGAAAACCTGCGAAAGGTAAAGGATAGAACAACAGAAATGACCGGAAGCGTTCAGGGCATGGCGGTTTCTATGGTGATATATCAGAAAGCTCCTGATAAAATGATGCAGGAAGTGTCTGCCGGAGCTATGAAACAAGATATTTATTTTAATGGCAAAATTGGTTTAATGAAAATATCAGGAAAGTCAATAGAAGTAAAAGGAAGCGAGCTTGAAAAATTAAGATATGAATCGATGCTTGATTTACTAACCCATATCAGAACATCAGGCATAAAACTAAAATTAGAAGACATTGAAAAAGTTAATGGAAAAGACGCTTATAAAATTGACATGATTCTGCCTTCCGGAACAAAGTGGATTCAATATTATGATACACAAACGTGGTTAAAAGTAAAAGAATCAAAAGCAATTACTGTTCCGCAGGGTACTTTTACTCAGGATACTTTTTTTGATGACTACCGTGATGTTGACGGAGTTAAGTATCCCTTTTCTCTTAAGCAAACTCTTGGACCGCAACACCTTGATTTTATAGTTACTTCTATCAAGGTGAACACCGGCTTGAAGGATAGTATTTTTGAACCAAAGTAAAATACTGCAGTTAATAACAGATTTTTAAAAATGATGAAAGACCATTGATGAAAAAGTATTCTGCCATTGTTTTTGATTTAGGTAATGTTCTTATTCCTTTCAATCATAGCTTAATGACGGAAAGATTTAACGCAATAAAACCAGGGCTCGGCGATAAGTTTGCCGCTTACTATAAAAACAATTATGATATTCATCGCCAATTTGAGCGGGGTGATATATCAGAGCAAGATTTTATACAAAAAATGCTTGATGTCCTTGAACACAAAATTAACGGTGATACTTTTTGCAAGTATTATTCTCAAATATTCACCATCAACCATGATGTTGCTGCGTTACTTCCAAAGCTAAAAGAAAAATATAAGCTTGTCTTACTTTCTAATACCAATTCGATTCATCGGGAATACGGATGGAAGGATAATGAATTCTTAAAATATTTCGATAAACTAATCTTATCCTATGAAGTTCATGCAGTAAAACCGGAAGAAAAAATCTATCGCTCTGTAGAAGCATATACAAATTTTCCTCCGGAAGAACATATTTTTATTGATGATGTAGCAGAATACGTTGAAGGAGCACAAAAATCAGGCTGGGATGCGACTCAGTTTCTTGGTTATGAAAAGCTTATTGCTGATTTAAAAGAAAAAAACATCATTTAATTTATTTCTAAAAATAACTTATGCTTGATAAAGAAAATAATTTTAAGTTCACTACTGAAAAATTTGCAGATATCGAAATTCTACGTTATCAAGTTCCCGGATTTGAAACGCTTTCGTTGAAAGAAAAAACTCTTGCCTATTATTTATATGAAGCTGCTCTATCTGGAAGAGAAATAATTTACGATCAAAACTATAAGCACAATATAAAAATTAAAAGAACCCTTGATACAATCGTAAAGTCCTTTGCTGGTGATAGAAAATCCACGGAGTTCAATAATTTCTTAATCTATACTAAACGTGTTTGGTTTTCAAACGGTATTCATCACCACTATTCAACTAAGAAATTCATTCCTGAAATCTCGCAAGAATATTTTAAGTATCTGGTTCTTAATTCAGACACCAAGAAATTTCCCTTAACCCCAAACCAAACAATCAAAGAGTTTCTTGAAGAAATAACCCCCATAATTTTTGATCCTATCGTAGAAGCACAAAGAGTAAACCTTGATTCAAATAAAGACGTAATTAAAACATCAGCAAATAATTATTATGAAGGGTTAACTCAAAAAGAGGTTGAAAAATATTATTCGTTAATTGAAAATAAAAATTCCGATAAACCAATCTCCTACGGATTAAACTCAAAGCTTGTAAAAGAAATTAACGAGATTAAAGAAAAAGTCTGGAAAGTCGGTGGAATGTATTCTCCGGCTATAGAGAAGATAATTTATTGGTTGGAAAAGGCATGTGGAATTTCCGAAGATGAATCCCAGAAATTAGCCTTAAATAAATTAGTTGAGTTTTATAGAACTGGTGATCTAAAGTTGTTTGACGAATATAATATTGCCTGGCTTAAAGACACCGAAAGTAATATCGACATAGTTAGTGGATTTATTGAAGTTTACGGTGACCCGCTCGGTTATCGCGGCGCTTATGAGGGAATTGTTTCGATAAAGGATCTTGAAGCAACCAAAAGAATAAAAGCAATAAGCGATAACGCTCAGTGGTTTGAGGATAATTCTCCTATAGATGATCGATTCAAAAAGAAAAATTGCGTGGGTATTTCAGCGAAGGTAATTACTGTTGTTGTTGAAGCGGGAGATGCTTCTCCCTCTACTCCAATTGGTATAAATCTTCCCAACGCTAATTGGATACGCAAAGAATACGGTTCCAAATCAGTTAACCTCGGTAATATTGTTTATGCATACGATAAAGCAGCTTCAGAAAAGTTGTTGCATGAATTTTGTTTTGATGATGAAGAAATTGAGAGAGCAAAAAAGTATGCTCCTCTTGCTGATAATATTCACACTGATTTGCATGAAGTAATTGGGCATGGCTCCGGACAAATAAACCCCGGCGTCGGAACGCCGAAGCAAACCCTAAAGAATTATGCTTCCGCAATTGAAGAAACCCGCGCAGACTTAGTTGCCCTCTATTATCTACCTGATAAAAAATTGCTCGATCTTGGACTGATTCCTAATTTTGAAGCGGTGAAGGCAGGCATTGAAAAATATATCCGCAATGGTTTGATGCTCCAGCTTTATAGAATTGAGTTTGGAGACAATATTGAAGAGTCACACATGCGCAACCGCCAGCTTATTTCCAGATGGGCTTACGAAAAAGGCAGAAGTAAAAATATATCAGACGCTAATTTGTCTAATAAACAAGTTGAAACGGATGTTATCGAAAAGAAAGTTAGAAACGGCAAAACCTTTTTTGTAATAAATGATTTTGATAAACTTAGAATAATCTATGGCGAACTTCTGAAAGAAATTCAAAGAATAACCTCTGAAGGAGATTATGAAAAAGCAAAGTATTTGATTGAAACTTACGGCGTAAACGTTGACCCGGAACTCCACAAAGAAGTTAAAGAGAGATATGCAAAATTAAATATTGCTCCTTACCGTGGATTTATTAACCCGGTTCTTACACCGGAATATCAAGAAGGAAAAATCGTCAATATAGGCATAAGTTACCCTGAAGACTTTACTGAGCAGATGCTTTATTATGCCGAAAAATATTCATTTTTGCAACACAGAAATTGACTGAAGGTTGGGCAAATGCCTGTCTTTAGTTTTTGCAAGTAATTTTCTATTCTTATAATATTTTCATAGAAAAAATTATTTTTATTAATTATCCGGAGCCTCCAAATGGGTCTAAGTATCGGAATAGTAGGTCTGCCAAATGTTGGTAAGTCCACCTTATTTAATGCGCTTACCAAAGCACAAAACGCGGAGGCAGCAAATTATCCTTTTTGCACTATCGAACCGAATAAGGCAATAGTTCCGGTGCCTGATGAACGGATAAATAAATTGGCTGTCCTTGTTAATCCTGCACGCCTTGTAAATTCAACTGTTGATTTTGTTGATATTGCTGGACTTGTTAAAGGAGCCAGCAAAGGCGAAGGACTCGGCAATCAGTTTCTAACTAACATCCGCGAAACTGAAGCAATCTTGCATGTGGTAAGATGTTTTGAGGATAATGATATTGTCCACGTTGACGGCAGCATCAACCCTCTTCGCGATATTGAAGTAATTGAGACGGAATTAATCCTTGCTGATGTTCAAACCCTTGAAAAAAAGATTGATCGACTGCAAAAGATGGCTAAGGGAGATAAGAATGCTAAAGCTGCTGCCGAAGATGCCGAAGCCCTTATGAATTTTATGAATCAAAGGAACCCTGCGTCATCATTTCCCGAAAAAGATAAAGAATCTATAAAAGAAATTTTTAATGAACTTCGTTTAATGACCGCAAAAAATATGATCTACTGCGCCAATGTTAATGAGAGCAGTTTAGCCGAAGATAATGATTACGTTAAATCCTTAAAAGCTTATGCCGAATCTAAGGGAGCCGATTGGGTAAAAATATCTGCTAAAGTTGAAGAAGAATTGGTCGGACTTGAAGACGAAGAGCGCGAAGAATTTCTTGCATCTTACGGTGTTAAAGAAAGCGGCCTTGAAAAAATTATCCGCACAGGCTTCCATACGCTTGGCTTAATCAGCTATTTTACTGCCGGACCTAAAGAAGTAAGGGCTTGGACGATTCACCGCGGCTGGAAAGCTCCGGAAGCCGCAGGAGTAATTCATACAGATTTTGAAAAAGGATTTATTCGTGCAGAAGTAATCGGCTATAATGATTATATTACATATAAATCTGAATCCGCCTGTAAATCTGCCGGTGTTATGCGTGTGGAAGGTAAAGACTACGTTGTCCACGACGGAGATGTTATGCACTTTCTGTTTAATGTATAAAAATCGATAGACACCCGATCGTCAATAATTATGCTCCAATTACTAATTGATTAACATTACCCAGGATTTCCCTTTGGAATAATGGAATGTTGGAGTAATGGAAAAAACAAATCTATTCCACTACTTCATTACTCCATCACTCCACAAATTATTGATTCACATTATTACCCCTCTAATAATTATAAATGCACTCTGAATGCACTGTGAATACACTCTGACACACTTCTCATTCCCACATCTCGCACTGATCTATCAATTAACAATTGCATTTCCATTCTGCCAATTATAAATTTAAATATTGAATTAATTATTAAACGGATACATAATATCCAAAACAAAATTAAAGGAAAACATTTATGTCCAATGCATATTTCAAACTTCCGATACCGGTAAACGAGCCGGTTCTGACTTATGCGCCGGGAACACCGGAAAAAGCTGAGTTAAAAAAGAAGCTTGCAGAGCTTCAATCTAAACAAATTGAAATCCCCCTTATCATAGGCGGCAAAGAAATTAAGACCGGAAAAACTGCCGAAATCCGTACACCTCATGATCATTCAAAGCTATTAGGAGTTTATCACAAAACCGGCACTAAAGAAGTTAACATGGCAATTGAAGCCGCACTTGAAGCAAGAAAATCCTGGGCTGATATGCCATGGGAACACCGTGCCTCTGTTTTTCAAAAAGCTGCCGAACTTTTATCAACCACATGGCGATCTACATTGAACGCTGCTACTATGCTCGGTCAATCGAAGACCATTTACCAGGCTGAAATTGATTCTTCTTGCGAGTTAATAGATTTCTGGCGTTTCAATACTTACTATATGACTCAATTGATGGGAGAACAACCTTATTCACCCAAAGGAATGTGGAACCGCGAAGAATACCGCCCGCTTGAAGGATTCGTGTTTGCTGTAACTCCATTCAACTTTACTTCGATTGCCGGAAATTTACCGACAGCTCCTGTTATCGTTGGAAATGTCTCCTTATGGAAACCCGCCTCCAGTGCAGTTTACGTTGCATACTTTTTAATGAAGCTTTGGGAGGAAGCTGGATTACCCGCAGGAGTAATTAATTTTGTACCCGGTTCCGGCGGCGAAGTTGGCGACCCTGTCCTCGCAAGCCCCGATCTCGCAGGTATTCATTTCACAGGTTCGACAGCGGTATTTCAAGGTATGTGGAAGACCATAGGAGAAAATATTCATAAGGCAAAATATTATCCTCGTATTGTCGGAGAAACCGGTGGAAAGGATTTTATCTTTGCACATAATACAGCTGACGTGGATGCCCTTGTTGTTGCTGCTATCCGTGGTGCATTTGAATATCAAGGACAAAAGTGTTCCGCCGCCTCACGTATGTATATTCCAAAATCTCGCTGGCAGGAATTCAAAGAAAAATATGTTACTGAAGTAAATAAAATGAAAATGGGTAACCCGGAAGACTTTACAAACTTTATGTCTGCGGTAATTGATAAAGAAGCTTTCAATACTATAAAATCCTATATTGATTTTGCAAAGGAATCGAAAGAAGCCGAAATTATTACCGGCGGGAAGTGCGACGACTCGAAAGGCTTTTTTATTGAGCCGACTACAATCGTAACTACCAATCCCCGATTCAAAACAATGGAAGAAGAAATATTTGGCCCTGTATTTACAATATTCGTTTATGATGACGATAAGTTTGATGAGACACTTGATCTATGCGACACGACTTCGCCTTACGCACTAACTGGAGCTATCTGGTCTCAAGATAGAAATGTATTGGTAAAAATGTCGAACAAACTCCGCAATGCTGCCGGCAATTTTTACATTAACGATAAACCAACCGCAGCGGTTGTCGGGCAACAGCCATTCGGAGGCGGTCGCTCATCAGGTACAAATGATAAAGCAGGTAGTGCAATGAACATCATGCGGTGGATGACTGCACGCTCGATTAAAGAAACATTTGTTCCTCCAAAAGATTGGCGTTATCCATTTATGAATGAGAAATAGTTAAAGCGTCATATTACATACAAAAAGTTCTCCGGAGTAATGGAGTTTTGGAATAATGGGGTAACTCCATTACTCCAAAACTCCATTACTCCAAAACTCTTTTATTCGGCATTCGGCATATAGGAAAACTTTAGTAGATAGTCTTCACACCTAAATTATAAAATATAAACGACCAGATATCTGTCCATTCATCAATAATTTTTGAAGTAGGCTTACCTGCGCCGTGTCCCGCACGAGTCTCAATTCTAATTAAGATCGGATTATTTCCTTTATACTTATCCTGAAGTGTTGCTATATACTTAAAAGAATGTGCAGGGACCACGCGGTCATCGTGATCCGCCGTAGTTGCCATTATTGCAGGATAGTCTACACCCGACCTAATATTTTGAAGCGGCGAGTATTTATATAAATATTGAAACTGAGCCGAATCATCACTTGAACCGTATTCATTTACCCATGCCCAACCAATAGTAAATTTCTGGAACCGAAGCATATCCTGTACGCCTACTTGAGGAATTGCAACCCTAAATAAATCAGGTCGTTGATTTGTAACAGCGCCGATTAGCATTCCACCATTTGAAGCGCCGTTTATAGCAAGCTTTTGGGAAGAAGTATATTTTTCTTTAATTAAGTATTCTGCTGCCGCAATAAAATCATCAAACACATTTTGCTTTGTGCCAAGCATACCTGCTTTGTGCCATGCTTCGCCATATTCGCCCCCTCCTCGAATATTAGGAATTGCAAGCGCCCCGCCATTCTCGAGAAAAATTAATCGTGTAATACTGAACGCCGGATTTATACTGATATCAAAACCGCCGTATGCATAAAGAAAAGCAGGGTTGTTTCCGTTTCTCTTCAGCCCTTTTTTATAAACAATAAACATAGGAACCTTGGTTCCGTCTTTGCTATTGTAAAATACTTGCTTAGTTATATAATTATCAAAGTTAAAATTGATTTCTGGTTTACGGAAAATGGTAGAAGAGTTATCTTTTACATTTAGCTCATAAATTGTCGGGGGAAATGTGAATGATGTAAAATCATAAAAAGCAATATTATCATTTCTCTTTCCACTTAAACTTTCAATTGTCCCGAGCACAGGTAATTTTATTTCTTCTTCATTATTACCGGAAAGGTTATACATAAACATCCTATTGCTGGCGTCCTTCATATAGATTGCAATTAACTTTCCGCCGATAACGGAAACAGACTGAAGCACATCATTCTTTTCGGGAATAATAGTTTGCCAGTTTGTTTCACCTGGATTTTTAGGATCAATAAGGACTAACTTATACTTCGGAGCATTTTTATCAGTTAGAACTAAAAGCTTATCGCCAATATTATCAACAACACTGTAATTATGATCATAATTATCAATAACTTTTAACACCGGTGAACCAGGCTTCTCTAAGTTTTGAACGTAAAGTGCATTATTGCTTGTTCCAGTCGAAAGATAAAGGATTAAAAATCTCTCGTCCTCAGTCGTCTGAGCGCCTACCGTTAACTTAGGCTGGGACAGATTCTCATATATCAGGCTGTCGCTCGACTGTTCTGTTCCAAGTTTATGGTAATATACTTTATGATATTCATTTTTAGATGTTAATTCTTCTCCCTTTGCCGGAGTAGGATAACGGCTATAAAAGAAACCGTCCTTAAACCATGCAATACCAGAAAACTTTATCCATTTAAGCTCATCACTTAAGACTTTTTTTGTCGCAACATCCATAACGTGAAATTCATTCCAGTCAGAGCCGCCGGAAGCAGTACCATAAGCAAAATATTTTCCATCTTTTGATGGAGCGTATGCAGAAAGCGACACAGTTCCATCCTTTGAAAGTTTATTTGGGTCTAAGAAAACTTCCGGTTTCGCATTAAGCCCGTCTTGGATATAAAGCACTGCTTGATTTTGAAGTCCGTCATTCTTAAAAAAGAAATAGTTCTTACCCGCCTTGAACGGAGCAGAATATTTCGGATAGTTCCATAGTTTTTCAAGTCTTGCCTTAATTTTCTCCCGGTAAGGGATTTTATCAAGATAGCTGAAAGTAACTTTGTTTTCTTCTTTGACCCACTCCTTAACAGCTGAAGCAGTGTCGTCTTCAAGCCAGCGATATGGATCGGGAACAATAGTACCAAAGTAATTATCTTTAACATCGTCTTTTTTGGTAAGCGGATATTTTAATTTTGTCTGAGGAATAATTACAGCAGAAATGAAAAGTGATAACATAATGATAGCCGTCAGATTTGTTTTCATAATAAACCTAAAATGAATTTATAATTTTATAATATAATAATAACAATAAGAGGCGGTTAACAGCAAGAACTTTTTTGCAGTTTGTCCTTAGATTGAATTCCAGTTTAATTTATTTAATATCAATACTCTTTTTAGTGAATTATATCAAGATTTTATTATTTTGCATTTGAGACATTAAGATTCCCTGTAATTTTAATTTATTGTTTTACAATTTGAATTTACAAAAGGGGGTCTTCATTTTTTTCAACTAAGATTATTTATGTACGGTTATGATTGTTGTAGATTCTGAAATTACACTAATGGATCTAGAAATGTCAAGTTCGGATGCATTGTATAGATTGATTGATGCAAATCGCGGTTTTCTCGGTGAGTGGTTGAGCTGGGTAGAAGGAACAAGGAATGTTATGGATACTATCAACTATATTTTTGCAATGTCCGAACATGACATGTATTCCAGCCGGTATGTTATGGAAATATGGTATAATAATTTATTATCAGGACTTATCGATGTGCATAACGGTGATCGTCTAAACAAGAAGGCAGAGATAGGTTATTGGCTTGGTGAAGAGTTTCAAGGGAAAGGGGTGATGACCAGGTCATGCAAGGCACTTATAAATTACGCCTTTTATGATGCCGGTTTAAACAGAATTACCATTAAATGTGCCGAAGGAAATAAAAAGAGTCAGGCAATTCCACAAAAATTAAATTTTTCTTTTGAGGGAATTGAAAAAGAAGGACAGTACCTATATAATAAGTATGTTGATCTTTTTGTGTATTCAATGCTAAAGAGAGATTGGAGCAAATAAAATTATATGAATAAAAAAAAACGGCCATCGTGGGATGAATATTTTTTGAAGCTTGCCATGCTTGCTTCTGAGAGATCAACCTGCCCGCGAATGCATTGCGGCTGTGTATTTGTAAGAGATAAATTTGTGTTGGCAACAGGTTATAACGGCTCCTTGCCCGGGCATCCGCATTGTGAAGATATAGGTTGTTTAGTTGTAGATAATCACTGCGTAAGAACAAATCATGCTGAGATGAATGCGCTTACTCAGGCGGCAATTCACGGTGTGACCTTAAAAGGCGCTACAGCATATATTACAAACATGTCCTGCACAACCTGCGCAAAAGCCTTGATAGCTGCGGGTATAGTCCGTGTGGTTGTTTTTTCGGATTTTCATGACACGCTTGCAACACAATTTTATACCACCTCCGGAGTAGAGATAGTAAAAACTGAAATGCCTGAAAAAATGATCAACTATGAGATTGAAAAATATTCATCGGCAAAAAAAACAAAAAAATCTAAATAGTTTGATATCAGTAAATTAATGAGAAAAAAACTCCTCCGATTTTGGGAACCGCTCTTAGCTGTTATCTTATGGGGAAATTCTTTCATTGCAACTAAGCTTGCACTACGGGAGTTAAACCCACAAACGATAATTCTTCTTCGCCTTTTGTTGGGAATTGTTTTGCTTGCCGTATTTGCTATTTACACCAAAAAAGACTTTACCTTAAATCTGAAAAACCACGGAGCAATTTTTATTTTAGCGCTTATTGCGGTTTTTCATCTTTGGATTCAAGTTACGGGTTTGGAGTATACTTCGGCGGCAAGTACGGGCTGGATCGTTGGAGTCACACCGGTATTTATGGCAATCCTAAGCATAATATTTTTTAAGGAAAAACTCAGCAAAACGAAAATTATCGGAATAATTGTAGCATTTTCAGGGCTAATCCTTCTTGTAAGCAGAAGCAATATGTCAAATATTAAATTTATTGAACAGAAAGGAGATTTGCTGGTACTTGCAAGTGCATTTACTTGGAGTGTTTATTCACTGGTAAATAAAAAGATTAGTCTAAAATATCCGCCAATGATGACAATCCTTTTTTTATTTATAATGATGGCAGTAATTATTTCGCCATTTACGGTAACTAGGCAATCAATAAATGCGGTAATTCATCTTTCTTTAATAGGCTGGGGTTCTATCTTATTCCTTGGAATTTTCTGTTCAGGTATTGCTTATGTTCTTTGGGCAAAATCACTAAAGGAACTTGACGCAACAAAAGTAGGCTCTTTTTTATATCTCGAACCTTTCGTTACAGTTTTGTCAGCGTGGCTTATTTTAAGCGAAACCATAACCTTGACAATAATTCTGAGCGGATTGATAATTACAGTCGGAGTAATTTTAGTAAATAGAAAATGAAAATCTTTTTCTAAGCTATCAGATAAATCTAATAACCTCTCTGAAGAACCTTATCAAGGTCTGATTTTATCATTAGCTTCACCAATTCGTCAAATTTGGTTTTGGCTTTCCATCCGAGAATCTTTTCTGCTTTTGCGGGGTTTCCGATAAGTAACTCCACCTCCGTCGGGCGGTAATAATTTGGATCAATAACCACAACAGTTTTACCTGGTTTTAAATTATCGCTAAAATTAAATTTATATTTAGATGGATTATCCTCATAACTAATTAAGTTTTTTGCTTTTTCTATATTGATCTTTTTAATCACTCCCTTTTCATTCTCTTCTTTACCTGACCACTCAATCTCAATTCCTACCTCTTTAAATGTCAGCTCGGTAAATTCACGAACTGTGTGCGTTTCGCCGGTAGCAAGAACAAAATCTTCAGCAGTTTCTTGTTGAAGGATTTTCCACATTCCTTCGCAAAACTCAGGTGCAAAGCCCCAATCCCGTTTTGCATCCATATTTCCCAGCGCGACAGTAGATTGAAGACCAGCTACGATTTTCGAAGCGGCACGTGTAATTTTTCTGGTGACAAAAGTTTCACCGCGTCTCGGAGATTCGTGATTAAACAAAATCCCGTTGCACGCAAAAATATTATATGCCTCACGGTAGTTCACAATTATCCAGTATCCATACAGTTTTGCAACGCCATAAGGCGAACGGGGGTAGAACGGAGTTGTTTCCGATTGCGGAACTTCCTGAACTTTTCCAAAAAGTTCGCTTGTAGAAGCTTGATAAAATTTTACCTGCTTTAATCCAACTTCTCTTATTGCATCTAAAAATCTTAATGTTCCCAGGGCGTCAACCTGCCCGGTATAATCAGGTACTTCAAAAGATACTTTAACATGGCTTTGTGCTGCAAGATTATAAATTTCGTCCGGCTCAATTTTTTCAAGTAAGCGATTAAGATTGCTTGTGTCTACAAGATCACCGTAATGAAGGAACATTTTTTTATTAAGAATTTCTTTGTCAGAGTAAAGATGTTCAAGCCTGCCTGTGTTAAAGGAACTGCTCCTTCTAATTATGCCGTGAACTTCATATCCTTTTTCGATAAGAATCTCTGTTAAATAACTTCCATCTTGTCCGGTAATACCGGTAATTAAAACTCGCTTCATTCAAATCTCCAATTAAAGATTAAATTGCTTTTAAAAATCTAATAACATTTATAGCAAATTTAAATAATCTATTGCTGAAATCTTTATCCAGGGTTCCCACCATTTACTCGCAAGAGATTATTTTTGAGATTTCTATTGTAATAAAGATAATCTTTTTTTAAGTTAAAATGTAAAAGAAAAAGCGCCAATGTATAAATGGAGGAGACCTTGAATGGTCTGATATTGACGTTGCATTTGTCTCGGATAATTTTTGCGGTCACCGGTTTAAAGACAATAAACGCTTGATACCGCTGGCTATTAAAGTGGAGCGGAGAATTGAAACGCATCCATTTACTACAAAGGACTTTGAAAACTCTCCTTTCGTTCTTGATGAAATTAAAGAACAAAGGGCCGAGGATGAATATATAACTGACATAATTATGAATACACAATTTGCCAGTTCAAATGCATTTGAGTTCTGGCAGAACGAGGCTGAAGATTTATACCAGGAATATTTACAGGCAAAATAAAGTAAGGAGTCAAGTTGGTAATTCCTAATCCTTTCCCTATTGAAGTGGTTGAAAAAAAAATATTTATCATTCGCAGTCAAAAGGTAATGCTTAGTATTCACCTTGCTGAACTTTATGGTGTCGGACATAAGGTATTAATGCAATCGATAAAACGGAACTTAGAACGTTTTCCTGAAGACTTTATGTTTCAGTTCAATCATCAGGAATGGACCAACTTGAAGTCACAAATTGTGACTTCAAGTTGGGGAGGCATTCGCAAACTTCCCTATGCCTTTACCGAGCAAGGTATAGCAATGCTTTCATCTGTCCTGAAAAGCCAAAGTGCAGTGCAAGTTAACATCCAAATTATGAGAGCTTTTGTTAAACTTAGAGAAATTCTGTCCACACATAAAGAACTTGCCCAAAAATTGAAAGAACTCGAATTGAAGTTTGAATCTCATGATGAACAAATTATGGCAATATTCGAAGCTATAAACCAACTAATTACTCCACCTGAAAAACCTAAACAGCAAATTGGTTTTCGGGTTAAAGAACTAAAAGTTAAATATTTTGAAAGGAGCTAAACAATAAACTAAACTTTTAACATAATTTTTTAACGCAGCTATTGCGTTGTTCTTACACGAAAACTGGTAATTTTCAAATCACAAGAACAAGCAAGAAGGTTGCGTCCAGAAATGGACGCACTTTCTTATGTCTTTGTGATGGGCATACCAGTGCCTCGTGTAAGGATGTAACGGAAGTTGCGTCCTTTTTTTGTTTTAAACTCGGTATCATTTTTTTCGTTAGAAAGTTAGTTACTTATTGCAAATTTGTAAAAAAATAATTAGGCATTTTGGTTAACGGCAGCGAACCAATGCTTAACTTTAATCTAAAAATCGTTGCCAAACTAAAGTTAGGAGTAATTATGAAAACATATTATTTGTTATTTGCAGTGTTCATTGCTTTGTCCGGATTTGCCTCTGCTCAATTTCGGAATGAAAACCTTTCTCAAGCCATGTCAACGGCCGATATCAGTAAGGTGTCCGGAGAGAATATGAGTTTATTTGCCACTCAATTCAATAAAACCTTATTGATTGAAAAACGGGATCCGGGTCATGCCATGCTTATGTCGGCGGTATGGCCTGGGTTGGGACAATTTTATAATGGTCCGACCGAGACCACCAAAGGTACGATTATGGCTGTGGGGCAGGGCGGGTTTTTTATTCTCATGATCGTCGGCGCGCTTAATCCCAGTGAGCCCGCTGTCAGTAATACCTATTCAAGCATTAACGTCAACGTAGCGAGTGCCATTAATCCCTTACTATGGGTCGGACTCATCGGTATGCTTGGAAATTCCATTTACAGTATCATCGATGCGGGCAATCGGGCCAAAGAGCTTAATGCCGAAGAAGGTTTTTCTTTTCAAATTAATATGTTTAATAATTCACCACATTTAATCGGGACAAATATTTCTAATAAGTTCAGTGCAAATTTATCGTTTAAGATTAATCTTTAAAAATAACTTCACACTGTGCTACATTGCCAGCCGGTTATACGAAACGTTAGGCATTTTGGCTTAATGGCAATGTGCCAGTGTCTGACTTTAATTTATAAAAACATTGCCAAATTAAATTTAGGAGTCATTATGAAAACTCTATTTAAAATTTTCTTCCTCTTTTCCTTCGCATTTTTTTTCGCTTCATGTGCATCATCCACCGAAAGCCTTCAAAGGGCAACAGCCAAACAGATTGGAAATACAAGGTTGCAAGATGTTACAATTTATAATGTAAAAAGAGGCGTTTCCACAGTTTCTTGGTACGCAAAAACACCAAATGGTTGTTATGAATGCGATGCTGATGATATGGTTCGCCAAGTTAATTGTGTAAAAGTTGGTTGCGACAGTTTAAAAATGACCGAGCCAGAAAAATAATTTTTTTATTATCAGTAGGAGGAATAGAATAATTTTATTTCCCCATTTTATAAAGGTGTTAAGTATGGAATATTTGATACTTTTTTCGCCATTTATAATTGGAATTATTATTGCGTTATTAAATAATCAAGTAGTTGATAATAATGTTGATAAATTTCAAATTAACTTCGGATAGTTCAACTCAGCCAAGTACAGCTAAGCCGAATAGAGTTTTGCGTAACCGAGAGGAAAATATAATTGACTACGCTGGACTAAAAGGGAAGAAAATTTATTCGGGGACAGATTGGTTTAATGAAGAACTAAAAGGTAGAGTTGATGAAGAAGGAAATATTTATAAAGGAACTAATTGGCTCAACGAAGAAAAACAAGGTAGGTCTGCTGAGTGAACTAATTCTATTTTGTACAATGCCTAACGTTCTTCAAACCGAATACCTTTCCAAGCGATCGATTACTGATTGGTAAGCTAATTAGGTGCCTGTTTTAAATGCAATTAGCAGGTTGCTTGAATTTAATATGTATAAGCATGGACAAATTAAATTTAGGAGTATTTATGAAAATATTTAGTGTTACAATTTTCGCAATAGTTTATACTCTCTTAATTACACAATATTCATTTGCACAGTGGGTACAAACTAATGGACTTTATGGTGATGTTATAAATTGTCTTGCCTCAAGTGGTACAAATATCTTTGCAGGAACTGACGTTAATGGCGTTTATCTTTCTACAAATAATGGGGAGAACTGGGCTAAAGTTAATTTTGGCCTTTCGGATTCTACTATTAATGCATTTGCTGTAGTAGGAGAGAGAATTTTTATAGGTACTGGTGGGGATAGTGGTGGAGTCTTTTTTTCTTCAAATAGCGGCACAAGTTGGAGTTTATTAAATAACGGTTTGCCAAATAACGTTTATATTACTTCGTTAGCCGTTAGCGGCACTAATATATTTGCAGGGGCTTTGCTGGGGGGAGTTTATCTTTCCACTAATAACGGAAAAAACTGGTCACAAGTTAATAATGGATTACCAACAAATTCTTGGATTCTTTCTCTTGTCGCAAATGATACTATGATTTTTGCTGGCACTCAAGTTGGCGTCTTCCTTTCTACTAACAACGGTACAAATTGGACACAAGTAAATAACGGATTACCAAATTCTTATGTTAATTCTCTTGCCCTAAGTGGAAAAAATATATTCGCAGGAACTAGTGGTGCTGGAGTTTATCTTTCACAAAATAACGGAATAAGTTGGTTACAAGTTAATAATGGCTTACCAAATAATTCTTGGATTTTTTCTTTTGCTGTGAGTGGTACAAATATTTTTATTGGAACGTATGATGCGACAACTAATAATCATAAAGTTTATCTTTCCACTAATAATGGAGCAATGTGGTCCCAAGTTAATAATGGATTACCAACAAATATTAATGTTAATTCACTTGATATAATTGGGCCCAATATTTTTGTGGGTACTGCTGGTAATGGTGTTTGGCGGTGTCCGTTATCTGAAATAATAACCGCTATTGAAGATAAACAAAATAATTTCCCAATAAGTTTTTCCCTGCAGCAAAACTATCCCAACCCATTCAATCCAACAACAACAATAAACTACTCCGTTCCTAAAACCAGTTTTGTTACATTAAAAGTTAATGATGTTTTGGGAAAAGAAATAACGACTCTAGTCAACCATGAAACGCGTTCTGGAAATTATAGTGTTGAATTAAATGCTAGCAAACTTACAAGCGGAGTTTATTTTTACAGAATGCAAGCGGGCAGTTTTGTAGAGACGAAAAAATTAATTGTGCTAAAATAATTCCTAACCAGCTTTTCCACCCGTGTGTGAGGGACGTCTGGTAACAGGCATTCCTACCACAACGTGTGCTTAGTCGGTTTATTTTATCTTGAAATTGGATTAAATTAAAAGAAGAATAATTCATTGATGAGGTATTAGCAAATGGAAAACAAAGTATTTTATAATAAGTTCGAATCTCTCCCAATAGAAGCACAGAAACAAGTGTTGGCATTTATAGATTTCCTATAAAAAAGGTATGAATCAAAAAGTAAAAAACCTCGTGAACGGGAATCTATTATTAATAAAAAATTTGTGGAGCTTTGGGAAAATCGAGAAGATTTAAAAGACAGCTCTTTATGGATAAAAAATTTACGAAGAAAAGAGTGGGAAGAAATTGGCGAATAGGTGAGTGAAGTCAACAAAAAGAAGACAAGAACGATCAGAGAGATGAGATATGGCGGAATACGGTGAATGGAATCGCAAAGGGGCAACCCTTAGCGACGTAACAGCCAAGAAGGAATATGGAGTGAGCCAGGCCTTTATTGTGAAGGGTATCCGTGATGGCAAACTTGAATACCGGGACGGAGTGATATGGGGCAATCCATATTTTAGGGTCTTAAGGAGTCAGCTCGAGCCGTACAACGCTGAAGAGCTTGGCGCGGATTGTTTATCGAACGGAAAGAACCAGACAGAATTGCGCATGATCAAGAAAGAAATAGCCAACCTGAAAAAGAGACTGGACGAGCTTCAGGCTCGTAGGACTGAAATCGAGAATGCCACAAGGAAGTCTCCGACCGAACCAAGGGTGCAAGGCAGCGGTGCTAAAACGCGCCGCACCTGACCCGGAGCGTTTTGTGGCGAATAAATATTCTTAGAAATATAATTAACAAGTTCGGTATTGTAATTTGTGGCTGCGCCTTAGCCACAACGCCGTTAATTTTTACTTGAAAGAAACCAGTCGTAAGTTTTTTCGATGCCTTCTTTGAGTTGTGTTTGATGCTTCCATCCGAGTTTGTGGATTCTTGAAACGTCCATCAACTTACGCGGAGTGCCGTCCGGCTTGGAATTATCGTATTCAACATTTCCGTTGAAACCGACAACTTTAGAAATTAATCCGGCTAATTCATTTATTGACAAATCTTCACCGGTGCCAATATTTATTTGAGAAATTCCGTTTTCATATAAATCTTTGGCTTCAACATTTTCAAGAAGATAGCGGATTGCTTCCGCTAAATCTTCAACATAAAGAAATTCTCTTCTGGGTTTACCCGTTCCCCAAAGAGTAACGGAATTATTTATATCTTTTTGATTTTTTGCTTCGTGAATTTTTCTAATCAGTGCAGGAAGGACATGAGAAGTTTCAAGATCAAAATTATCATACGGTCCAAAGAGGTTTGTCGGCATGGCTGAATAAAAATTAACGCCGTATTGGCGATAAAAACTTTCGCACAATTTAATGCCTGCTATTTTTGCGATGGCATAAGGTTCATTAGTAAATTCAAGATAATCGGATAAAAGATATTCTTCCTTCAAAGGCTGAGGAGCGAGTTTTGGATATATGCACGAGCTTCCAAGAAAAATTAATTTCTCAGTTCCGCTTTTGTAAGCTGCATTTATAATATTTGCTTCGATCATCAAATTATTATAAATAAAATCTGCACGATAAATATTATTAGCCCAAATTCCGCCTACTTTTGCAGCGGCTATTATAACACACTCAGGTTTTTCTTTTGAAAAAAAATTATCGACCTCATTTTGTTTAATCAAATCTAATTCTGCCTGCGAACGAGTAATTAAATGATTATAACCATTGTGTTCAAGATTTCTTTTTATTGCCGAACCAACCATTCCGCGATGACCGGCAAGGAAAATTTTCTTATGAATAAATTTTTCTGTTGATTTCACTAACATTCCCAAATCATATTAAAATTAATTTTGAGTAAATTCTTTGATCGTTTTTACAACAAATTCTATCTGATTTTTAGACAGTTCAGGATAGATTGGCAGCGCAATTGAAGTATCCGCTGACATTTCTGACAGTGGAAAATCGCCTCGCTTATATCCTAAATTTGCAAAACATTCCTGCATATGAAAAGGAACAGGATAATAAATTTCTGTGCTGATTTCATTCTTCGCTAAAAATTGACGCAGTTCATCACGTTTTTCAATACGTATAATATATTGATTGTATATATGGAAATTTTTTATTGTGTCTGATTTATAGATTGCCTTCGGTAAAAGAACTTTATTCTTTTCGTTGAAATAAATCTTTCCCGTTTCTTCAGCCAATCCGGCGGCGATGAATGACTTATTGTAATCTTCGGCGTTTTCTCTTCTTTTTTGCGACCATCCATCAAGAAACGGAAGTTTAACTTTAAGAACTGCGGCTTGAATTGCATCCAGCCTAAAATTTCCTCCGATAATTTTATGATAATATTTAGGCTCCCCGCCGTGAACACGTAAAATTTTTAATCTTTCAGCGAGTTTGTCATCATTTGAAATAACCAATCCACCGTCGCCGTATCCTCCTAAATTCTTACTTGGAAAAAATGAAAAACAACCAATGTCGCCGATAGTTCCTACATGTCTTCCGTCTTTATATTGAACACCGATAGCTTGTGCGCCATCTTCAATTACTTTTAATCCGTTCTTTTTTGCAATTTTAATTATCTCATCCATCTCGCAACTTTGCCCATAAAGATGGACAGGGATAACCGCCTTTGTCTTAACAGTTATTTCCTTTTCAAATTCTTTTGGATCTATATTAAATGTAACCGGGTTAATATCAACAAAAACCGGCGTAGCATTTAATCTTGAAACAACACCTGCGGTTGCAAAAAAAGAAAAGGTGGGAACTATTACTTCGTCCCCCGGTTGAATTCCTATAGCCATTAAAGCTATCAACAAAGCGTCGGTACCAGATGAAACGCCAAGCGCATGTTTACAATTTAAATAATCACAAAATATTTTTTCCATTGAATCAACTTCGGGACCAAGGATAAAATACTGAGATTCTGCAACCTTGATTATCGCTTCGTCTAATTCTTTTTTTAAAGAAAGATACTGCGGTTTAAGGTCTAACAGTGGTACGCGCATAAATACTCCATAATTTTAAAACAAATTTAATAAAGAATTAGAAGTAATGGAAAGGAGAATTTCGCTTATTCTTTTACAAAATTAGAAAATAAAATCCATTTCAATATCTTTTAATAGTTTTGCTGATAAATCTTTTTCAGAAACAATAGGATTTTCAATTTGCCATTCTATGTTTAACTGTGGATCGTTATATCGGATAGATCTTTCATCAGCTTTACTATAATAAGCAGTACATTTATAGTGAAAAATTGCTTCACTTGATAAAACTGAGAAACCGTGAGCAAAACCGTGAGGAATCCATAGTTGTTTATGGTTTGCTTCCGATAACTCAACTGAAAAATATTTTCCAAATGATGGAGAATTAAATCTAATATCTACCGCGACATCTAAAACATTGCCTAAAATTACCTGGCAGAGTTTTCCTTGCGCGTTATCCCCGATTTGATAATGAAGACCGCGAACGGTTCCTTTTTTTGATTTTGAAATATTATCTTGAACAAAATTAAGACTCAATCCATGTTCCATATATTTTTTGGCACTGAAAGACTCGAAAAAATATCCGCGTCCGTCCGGAAAAACATCCGGTTCAATAACTATCGGTCCAGTGATTTCTGGTTTAATAATTTTCATATAACAGTTATTCTTTATTAAAAAGGTTGTGTTAAGATTCTCTCAATACTTTTTCAAGATAATTTCTGTAAAGAGAATTCGGAATAGAATTAATTACTATTTCAAATTCAGTTTTACTAATATAGTCCATATAAAATGCTATTTCTTCGATACACGCTACCTTTAAACCTTGGCGTTCTTCAATTACGCCAAAGAAATTCGAAGCTTGAAGCAGCGCCTCGGGAGTACCGGTATCAAGCCATGCAATACCGCGACCGATCTTTTCAACCTTTAATTTTCCTTTAGCTAAATATTCTTTGTTCACATCAGTAATCTCAAGTTCTCCCCGGGCTGAAGGCTTTAAGCTTTTTGAAATCGCCACTATATCTTTGTTGTAAATATAAATCCCCGGAACAGCATAATTTGATTTAGGTATTTTTGGTTTTTCTTCAATCGAAATTGCTTTACCGTCTCTGTCAAACTCAACAATGCCATATCTTTCGGGATCATTTACTTGATATCCAAAAATTGTTGCACCTTCATTATTTCTGATTCCCCGATAGAAAAACTCTAATGAACCGTAGAAAATATTATCGCCAAGAATCAAGACAACACTTTCACCGTTAATAAATCTTTCTCCGATTATAAATGCTTCGGCAATTCCGTTAGGTGCAGGTTGGACAGCATATTCAATTTTTAATCCAAGATGCGAACCATTTCCAAATAGCTGCCGGTAAAATGGGATTGTCTCTTCATTAGAAATAATTAGTATTTCTCTAATCCCGCCGAGCATTAAAATTGATAGTGGGTAATAAATTAAAGGTTTATCGTAAATAACCGTCAGTTGTTTACTGTAAATTTTTGTAATCGGATACAGTCGAGATCCGGAACCGCCCGCCAAAATTATGCCTTTCATAACACCTTTTTATTTAATTAAGATTTAACAATACGCAGGTAATTTAAAATATAATGGTAGTTATTATTTCATAATAACCTTTTGCGTAATGTGAGTTAAGATTATATTATTAAAAGTAATTACATTGAATCAAACGAAAAATAGCAAACTGAATAAATGAATTCAAAATTATTTTCCGGGCAAGGAAATTCCTTTTATTTTTCTGAACAAAGATACAGCAAAAGAATCCGTCATACCCGAAACAAAATCAATTACGCTTAGCAGTCGTGAATAAAGCTCTCTCTCCGGTTTTCTTTCTCTTCCTCCAAATTGTTCAGGTAACAGCTTAAGCAGTGTTTTACTCTTTGGGGAAATTTTTCCTTTTGATGCCTCGTTCACCGAGCTAATAAACGATTCTAGCAAACCGCCAAGCACTTCATAACCGGCGGCTTCTCTTTCTACAACGCTTTCATAAGAATAAATTTTTTTTATAGATATCCTTTCAATTGCCTGAAGAGATTTGATGGAAGGTAAAATTGAAATCAAATCAGTTTCAAATTTCCCACTCATTATATTGTTTTCTTCGTCTAAGAATATTTCCGATAACTGATTAACAAGATTACTTATCACTTTAGCGCGCAAATAACCGATCTTATCGTTTGTATCACGGCGGTTATAATTGTTCAATTTATTCTTTTCAATAAATGGCATTAAAAGATTTTGGGTGTCCTTAAATGAAAGTAATCCAAGCCTAAATCCATCTTCGAGATCCATAATTCTATAGCAAATATCGTCTGCCGCTTCAACAAGAAATGCAAGAGGATGTCTGATATATTGTAAAATATTTTTATCAGAAGTTTTTCTGTTCAAACCCACATTCTCCGCAACCTCAACAAAAATATCGCGCTCTGATTGGAAAAATCCAAACTTCTTATATGTTTTAATTTCCATAGATTCAACTTCTTTTAGCGAGGGAGATTCCTTGGGATACTTTGTAAAAGCGGCAAGCATTGCATTGGTTAGATGTAGTCCA
>JAJYSI010000216.1 GCA_021793635.1 Bacteroidota bacterium | reverse complement strand
TTCCGACTTCCCTCTTACGCATAAGGTCGTCCTTTAAGTTATTCTCATTTTCGGGGCTCAACACCTTCATTTGCATTACGGTCTGATAATTCCTTTCTTTTAGCTTCATAATATTTGTTACCATTTACTATGTAAAAGTTAGTGACGGGCTGGCGGCTTACCTTTGCCCGTATCGGACTTAGCTACCCTTTGGTAGTCTTTCACCGATAAGATACAACAAGCTTTCCTTGGCGCACGCGTAACGTGAGTTACTTAAGTTGACAGCTGCTGTAGGTAAGCCGTTAAAACGGCTGATTCATAGTGCTGCCCACCAAAACCTCCGAGGTTTAGGAAAACCTCGGAGGTTTCTCACTATGTAATTAAACTTACGAAACGTATTCTAATAAATCATATTCTCTTATTTTTCTGTACAACGTCCGTTGGCTTATTTGCAATATCGCGGCTGCTTTTCTCTTACTACCTCGCGTTTGTTCAAGCGCAGTTATTATTGCTTCCTTCTCCGCTTGTACTAAGGGTATTGCGGTACCGGTATGATTGTTTTCTGCCGAATAAATTTCTTCGTTTTTCCGGGAAATCAAATCTTTCAATTCCAGGATATCTTTTTTAATCTCAAAAAGTGCACGATAGAGAAGCTCCCTGTCAAGTTCTTCAGGGGACTTTTTTAGATAAACCGGCAAGTTTCTATTTGATAAACCCTCTTCATCTTTTTTTAACAATGACGAGAAAATATTGATGTCTAAAGCTCCGTTCCGGGTCAATGCAATTGCCGATTCAACTGTATTTTTAAGTTCGCGAATATTTCCAGGCCAATTATATTCCGTTAATAGGTCAATCGCTTCCGGAGTAATTTTTGGTGTGGTGATTTTATTCTCCGCACAATAGGCGTAAATAAAATAGTTAATCAGATCTCCTATGTCTCCCTTTCTTTTTCGTAAAGGAGGAATACTTAAAGAAACAGCTTTCAAACGAAAGTATAAATCCTCACGAAATCTTCGTGCATCAACCTCTTGTTGAAGGTCCTTATTGGTTGCCGCTATTATTCTCACATCGATTTTAGTTACGGTTTCGGCGCCGATCTTCATAAAATCCTTATTTTCGATTACCCGCAAAAGTTTTACCTGGGTCGTTAGAGGCATTTCAGCAATCTCATCCAAAAAAAGAGTGCCGCCGTCGGCAATTTCAAAATAGCCTTTTCGACTTTCTATTGCGCCTGTAAACGAACCTTTTTTATGCCCAAATAACTCGCTTTCAAGAATTCCTTCCGGTATAGCTCCGCAGTTAACACTTACTAATGGCTTGCCGGCTCTGCTGCTGTAACCATGTATTGCACGAGCAAATATCTCTTTACCAACTCCGCTTTCTCCGTATATCAAAACGGATATATCCGACGGCGCTACCTGCATTGTAATGTCAACAAGATCGTGAATCTCCTTCGACTTGCTGATTATACCAAACTCTTTTTTAAATTGCTCGACGGTCATTTAGATTTGTTTTATAATTGCTAAATAAATAATTGAATAAATTTATAATGAAATATATTCATTTTTTTTATTTTATTAAAGGCAGCAAATGGGAAGGAACCTTAAAGAGTAACTATTAGACCATCATAAGCAGGAATAATTTTGCCCTTAAATTTTCCCGGAATTAAATTCTTCACTTTAATTTCTTCGCTGATATGAGTTAAAAATAGAATTTTCGGTTTTGCAGCCCTGTAAAAATTTATTATTTCCTTCATTTCCACATGCGTTATTTCACTAATTACATAATGAAGTTCCTGATCATCGAACAAACTTAAATCACTTCCGCCGCCTATATCGCCGGTGTAGAAAATATTTTTCCCGTTTACCGTGAATAAAAAACTTCCGCATGGAAACTTTAGCTTTTTCGAATGATCGAATTGGAGATATTCATCAAGATGAGAATTTTGTCTAAATGTAAGACTAAATTTCTCGTTTACCGGCAGGGTAATATTCTCTTCCGGTTCAATGAAATTTAATTTGAAGTTTAGTTTTTCTTCGAAAAGATACGATTGAAATATAAAATTCCTTACAGTTCCGGAAATATCTTTGTGGACAAATACGTCAAGCTGCTCTTTCCTCTTGTTCATTTTCATTTGAACAATTAGAGAAACCAACCCGGAATAATGATCTGCGTGAAGATGAGTCAATAAAATTCCGTTAATCGAATTAAAAGGAATCCGGGCGCTTAGCAAAGCTTTGGAAATTCCATCACCGGCATCTACCAAAAGATTATAACTACGCGTGGAAATTAAAAAGGAAGAATGATTTCTTTTAAGAGATGCTTTTCCCGAACCGGTGCCGGTAAAAATGACTTTCAAAACTATTCTCAGTTTGTTTCTAAAACTCTTCCGTCAAGATTAAATTTTGCATTGATTGTGCTTAAAGCTTTCTCTGCTTCGCTTCGGTTCGAGAATCCATCAGCATATACTACATGGAAAACAGCTCCGGCAATTTCTTTATCTTCAATGCGTGAGTTATATCCGGTCGATTCAAGTTCTTTCACTAATTTTTGAGCGTTAGCTAAAACCGTAAATGCTCCGGCTTGAATTATATATTTACTTTCTTGACCTGCTTTCACTGACGAATCAACCGCCGGTGATTCGGTTTTAGACTCCGAATCATTTGTTAAAATCATCTTATCCAGGACGGGAATATTTCTCTTTGCTATGCTGATGTATGGAGAGTTGGGATACTTTTTTTCAAGCTGATCAATATAATTTTTAGAAGCCTTATACATCCCCGCAGCATAATAATATGAATAGATTCGGTACAAAGCGGCGTCGGCATATTTACTTTTAGGATATTTTTTAACCAGGTAGGAATACTTATCAACCGCACTCTGCCCATCATTCGTAACAACTGCGTCAAGAAACAATACCGATGAACTTTGTGGATAATCTTTATTTAATTTCGGCAAAGCAGCCATAACATTATCAATGCGTCCGTTTTCTATTTCTTTAAGATAAGGAGTTATATCAACTTCCTGTGCAAAAAGATTTGACGTCTGAAATATCAAAATCATTAAGAGCAATATTGGAAGTAATTTCTTCGCCATCATCTTTTGATTTTCTATTTTGCTTTTGAAGTTTAATCTCTAACATTCGAAGGCTTGTTTAAGCCGTCAACGCCAATGTTTCGCTAGCCGGATCAACAAAATCCTGACACTCACCAAACAAAGTCGCAGATGTCGCGCGGTTTATTTTTACCTTAACATAACTTCCCCCTTTGATGTTTTCATCAAAAGGAAAAATTACAACTTTATTCGTTCCGGTTCTGCCCGCTAAAAATTGTTCCGATTTCCTGCTCAATCCTTCAACTAAAACTATTTCTTCTTTGTTTAACATTGCCTGATTAACTTCAAATGAAATTTGCCTTTGCAGTTCAATAATTTCCTGAAGTCGTTTTGATTTAATATCCTCCGGTACATCGTCATCCATTTTGAATGATTTTGTTCCTTCCCGCGGAGAATACTTGAACATATAAGCGCCGTCATATTTCACCTGTCGCATAACGTCAAGTGTCATTACATGGTCTTCATAACTTTCTGTCGGGAATCCGGAAATTATATCCGTAGAGAAACTAACACCGGGAATAATTTTTCGGGCTTTATCAATCAAACCCAAATAATGCTCAATTGAATAAGTCCGGTTCATCAATTCTAAAATTCTATTTGAACCCGATTGTACCGGAAGATGAATGTAATTACAAATATTTTGGTGCTCGGCAATTGTGTAAAGAAGCTTATCGGATAAATCCTGCGGATGTGAAGTTGTAAATCTAATTCTCATTTTTCTGTCAACCGCTGCACTGGCAGCAAGAAGATCGGCAAAATCATTACCGTTGTCCAAATAAGAATTAACATTTTGCCCTAATAAAGTAATTTCTCTAAATCCTCTTTGCGAAAGAAGCATAATTTCGTTTACTACCGAATTTAATGCACGGCTTCTTTCCCTGCCGCGTGTAAAGGGAACGACGCAGAAGGAACAGAATTTATCGCAGCCGCGCATTACGGAAATCCAGGCTTGTAATCCATCTTCCCGGTATGGAATTATATCGTCATAAGTTTCTGTCCGTGAAAGTTTGACTCCAATTCCCTTTTCACCGTTAAAAGCAACATCGATTAATTCAGGAAGGCGGCGGTATTCATCAGGTCCGACTACTAGATCGACGATCTTCTTTTCTTCAATTAAATCTTTTCGAAGCCGCTCAGCCATGCAGCCAAGTACGCCCACTATAAGGTCAGGGTTTTGACCTTTTAATGTTTTAAAATTCCCAAGACGACCGTAAATTCTTTGTTCGGCATTATCTCTGATGCTGCATGTATTCAACAAAACTACATTTGCTTTGTCTGCGTCTGAAGTAATTTCATAGCCATAGTTTTTAAGAATGCCCATTACCAATTCCGAATCGGCAACATTCATTTGGCAGCCGTAAGTTTCAATATAAACGCTGTTCTTATTCATCGATATTCAGATATTTCAAGTCTAATTTACTTTTTCATCCTTCGTAACCGGCACAAAGCCAAAGTGCTGGTTTTGCGGGGCGTCAATGACGATTTCTCCAAATCGAGCTTCAAACTTTTCAATATTTTCCTTTAATGCTTTCATCAACATTTTTGCATGCTGTGGAGTTGTAATTATCCTTGCATGAACTTTAGCCTTCGGCACTCCGGGAACTATTCTTGTAAAATCGATTATAAATTCCGCGGGAGAATGGGTAATAATTGCCAGATTGGAATAAATTCCTTCTGCTTCCTTTTCACCCAGCTCAATGTTAATTTGTTGTTCTTGGTTCTGATTCATGATATTTTTTGTTTCTTGTTATTTTATAAATACTCTTATCATTTCGACGACCGAACTTAAACCTTCGAGGTTTTCCTAAACCTCGAAGGTTTTTTCCTTTCCGAAGCAGGAAGAAATCCCACAAATAGCGCTGATACCTCATAAACTTTAATGCCGAAATTACCTGCCCGTAATGAGCTCCCAATAATTTCGGCATTAGAATTAAAATTTATTTAAGCTTCAATAGATATTATTTCCGAAGCTTATCAGCCTTATCCATAGCATCGGTAGCTTTTTTCTCATATCCTAAAGTTGCATAAACCTTACCGAGAAGTTCCCACATATTCGGGTCATCACTTTTCATACTTGCTACTTTTTCTAAATACGGCAATGCCTTGACATATTTATCTTTGAAAGGAGCAGTTGACGTGTCGTTTTTTGCATCCAACTCTTTTTGAATATCGCTTGCCCACTTTACATAAGTTACTGCAATATTATAAATCGCGTTTTGATAATTGGGATCGATCTCAATAGCTTTTTTAAATTGTGTCTCTGCATCCTGATAGTCTTTATTGCCGAGTAAAAGAACGCCATAATTATATCGATAATATTTATTATTAGGATCTTGCTCAACACCCGCTTTGAAGGCGTCTATTGCTACGTCAATCTTATGAGCGCCGATGTATGAGTTGGAAAGATATAATAAAAGATCGGGATTATTAGGATAAAGTTTTCTGCCTTCCAGCAAAACGGAGATTGCTTTATCATAATAACTCATCTCTTGAACGCTATCCTTCACATCATGAGAAGTAGCATACTTTGTTTTGAAAGTTACGGCTTTGTTGTAGTAAATTTCTCCAAGATATTTATAACCATCAACTGATTTTTGCTTATCTATTAACAATTGAAGGGGGGCAATAGCGTTATCATATTCTTGCGCGCTTAAATAAACAAAAGCTAAGTTCTTAAATGCGTCGACTGAATCAGGCTCCAATTCGGTAGCTGTCTTAAAGGCATTGATCGATTTATCATACAAAATCTTCATGCTATCCTTGTCGGTTGTGCTGTTTCCTTTTTGAAATAAAGCAACACCTTGATTGAACGATTGAGCCCAGAAATAAATTTTAGATTGGTCGATATCTTTAGCATACAGATTGCTAATTGCCAGAGATTTTGCGTAGGAATCTATAAGTGTAGGATAGTCGCCTTGCTCACCGCTAACAAGACCTAGTAGATAGTATCCCTCATCGCTCTTAGGATTTTTTTCTACTTCTTTTCTAAGTGAAGCAAGAGCCCGATCGTAATTTTTCTGTTGAATATATAATTTTGCGCTTGTCAACTCAGTTGAGGCGCATTGAAACCCTGTTATTGCTAACCCTAAAAATAGGACAGCAATCGTTAAAAGTTTAGGACGGTTCATTTTTTCTCCAATTATCTTATCAATTTTTGAAATGAAAGTTAGCACATAATAAAAA
>JAJYSI010000215.1 GCA_021793635.1 Bacteroidota bacterium | reverse complement strand
TCCGATCTTTGCTAAAATGATTAGAAACGCCCTTAATATGCTGAAGGGTAACGCAATCAAAAAACAAATCAATCTAATGCTAGACGTTGAAAATGATATAATTGTAAATGCCGACGAAGATATGCTAAACTCCATTATGCAAAATTTAGTTTCCAACGCCATTAAATTTACTCCGAAAGGTGGCGACGTTAAAATTAGTGCAAAGAAAATTCCTTCAGCTAACCAACAAAATGAAATTGAAATTGCAGTTCAAGACAGCGGTATTGGCATATCCAAATCTGATATAGAAATGATTTTTAATAACTCTATTCATTCTACTCCAGGCACAGATAAAGAATACGGTACAGGACTCGGACTGCTTCTTGTAAAAGAATTTGTAGAAAAAAACGGCGGTAAACTAATTATAACAAGCAAACTGAACGCCGGCAGCAACTTCAGCTTCCGCCTCTCCGAAGCTAATTAACGTTCGACACAATTTATCCAACTGGCGGATTGCGGTTTGGCGTCCTATAGTCTTTATCACAAAAAATAGTTTCATCTAATTAAAAATTTTATATTTTTGCGTCGTTTCCAAAAAGTAATTGCACAAACCGAAAGGATTATAGAATGAGACATCTGAAAATTCATTTGACAGTAAAAATAATTCTAATAATTTTTCTTTTATGCATACCTCAAATAATCTATTCACAAAAAGATTCATCCGGAAAATTTGATAATACATCTGGACTAAAATTTAGAAACATCGGACCCGCTATTGGCGGAGGTCGAGTTGCATCGGTAGTAGGCATACCGGGTCAATCTGAGATCTATTATATCGGCGCTGCCGGAGGAGGAGTGTTTAAAACCACTGACGGAGGATTTTCATGGAAACCTATTTTTGAAAAAGAACCGGTCTCTTCAATTGGTGTAATTGCATTAGCTCCGTCAAATCCAAATTTGGTTTGGGTCGGAACCGGTGAATCAAATATTCGCAACGATGTTCTTAATGGAAAAGGTGTTTATTACTCTCCTGATGCTGGCACTACCTGGAAGTTTATGGGGTTGAAAGATGCCGGGCAAATTTCTCAAATAGTTATTGATCCAACTAATCCTAAAATAGTCTTTGCCGCTGCGCTCGGACATCCATGGGCGCCTAACAAAGAGCGCGGTCTGTACAAAACAATTGACGGAGGGAAGACATGGAAGAAAGTTCTTTTCATAAATGATACGACGGGAATTTCGGATGTGGTAATGCAACCCGGAAATCCGGAGGTCATGCTTGCTGCTGCATGGCAAGTTGTTCGCTATCCCTGGGCCTTGGATGATGGCGGCACCGGCAGCGGTATCTATCAATCTAAAGACGGTGGTGATACTTGGACTAAAATCTCCGCTGGACTCCCAAAAGGTTTGCTCGGAAGAATTTCCTTTGCAACTTCTCTTTCTAAACCGGAACATGTTTATGCTCTGATCGAATCTAAAAAAGGAATGCTCTGGGATTCGCATGACTTTGGAGATCATTGGATGTTGGTGAGTAATAATCATGAATTAAATGTCCGCCCTTTTTATTTTTCAAGGATGGAAGTAGCCCCCAACGATGATGAAAAAATTTATTTCTTATCATTTTTAATTACTGTTTCCAATAACGGCGGCAAGACAGTTACATCGATAAATAAAGGAATTCACGTTGATCATCATGCAATATGGATCGATCCAAAAAATCCAGAAAGAATAATAGAAGGCAATGACGGAGGTGTTTATCTTTCTATGAACGCCGGAGATTCTTGGCATTTTTTAAATAATATTCCTATCGAACAATTTTATCAAGTTGCTTTAGATACTTCGTATGCCTACAACCTTGGTGGCGGTCTTCAGGATAATAATGCCTGGTATGGTCCTTCGAGGAATTTAAATGGCGGAAGTGTGGATGGCTCCGGTTGGTTTATTGTTGCCGGCGGCGACGGTGAATATGTTGTGCCTGCTCCTAGCGACCCTTCAATTGTTTATGCTGAAGCACAAGATGGTTACCTTCAAAGACTAAATACCAAAACAGGTATCACTCACCAAATCCGCCCTTACTTTTTTGATGCTCCGGATAAGAAACCGCATCAACTAAAATATCGTTTTAATTGGACAACACCGATTGCTGTCTCCTCAGCCGATGCAAATGAAGTCTTTCTAGGCGCAAATGTTTTATTCAAAACAACCGACGGCGGAGAAAATTGGAGCGTCATTAGTCCAGACTTAACTCGCGACGATAAATCTAAACAGGTTATTAGCGGCGGACCAATCAATCATGATATTAGCGGCGCCGAAACTTTTGGAACTATTTTATCAATCGGACTTTCAGATATAAACTCAAAGGTTATTTGGATCGGTACCGATGATGGGCAGGTGCAGGTTACAACTAACGGTGGCAAGAGTTGGACTAACGTATCAAAAGATATCCCGAATCTTCCCGCGTGGGGAAGGGTATATCAAGTCGATGTCTCGCCTTTTGATGCAGGTACATGTTATATAGCTGTTGATCGGCACATGATGAATGACTCTAAACCTTATCTATTTAAAACAGATAATTATGGAAAAAGTTGGACGTCAATCTCAAAAGGCTTGCCGGAGGATTCCTATGCCATTGTTGTCAGAGAAGATCCCAACAAAAAAGGATTCTTAGTTGCCGGTACAGAAACCGGACTATTTTATTCACTGAATGACGGTAAGAAATGGAATCCTTTAAAAGCCAATTTCCCGACTGCCCCTGTATTCGATATAAAGTTTGCTAAAAAGAATCATGATCTGGTTGTTGCTACTCATGGAAGAGGAATTTTTATTTGTGATAATATTACGCCTCTTGAAGAAATGCCAGCCGATAGTAGTATAAAATTTAAGATGTTCAGTGTCCTACCAGGTTACCTATTTAACATTTGGTACAAAGGTGGGTTTAATGAATCCGGCAAATACATCGCTCCAAATCCTCCGGGTGGGGCAGTAATTGATTATTTCATTAAAGATTCCGTTAAAGCTACAAAAGAGGAACTGGCTAAACATGAAACACCCGTTAAAATAGAGATATCCGATTCTAAAGGAGCTTTGGTTGATACCCTTTTTGGCACCGGGCATAAGGGGATAAATAGAATTGAATGGAATCTAAATTATTCAAGCGGGCATTTATTAGCTGCAGACACTTTGCATGGCAAACATGCAAATTATCATAGCGGTCCCCAAGCGCTTCCCGGAACATATAAAATTACGGTAGAATATAACGGAGAAAAACAGACTCATTCTTTCGAACTAAAACCCGACCCCAGGATCCCCTATAATGTTCTGGCGGCTGAAGAACAATTTAATGCTGTTAAAGAAGTTCAGAATGAAATATCCGTAATGAATGTAATGATAAATCGAATTGACAATCTTCACGGACAAATACTTAATTTGCAGAATGCAATAAAACTGAATACCTCATCTGCTGATAAGGGAGGTCAGTACAGATCCGTACTTAGCGCTGCGCATCAAATCGACTCGATGCTTACATCGGTAAAAGACACATTAATGGAAACTAAAGCTCAACCGGGAGTAGGGGAGGATGGTATTCATTTCACATCAAAATTTCGTAATTGGATTATTGGAATGCGCTACTGGCTTTCAAGCGATTATGATTCCGCTCCTAACCTTATGCTAAAAAATGAAATGATCAATTTAAGAACGGAACTATCCGATTACATTGATAAATTTAACAATATCACCGGAGTGGAGATATCATCATTTAACAAATTAGCCCATGAAAATAATGTTCCGGTTCTGATAGGAGGTTCACCGGTCAAGATACCGGAATGAAAAAGATTTTGTAGATGAAAATTTTCGTGTAGTAATTACACGGGAAAAAATGCCCACTGATATTTCCGCTCTTTGCATTAGTGAAGAGCGGATACTTATTATAAACCTTCCACTCGTACTTTGTTAAGCCCTCGTCCCCTTCCTGTATTTCTTCAAAGTCTCAATTGCCTTTTGAATTCTTTCATAAGTATACTCCGCACGAATTGGCTTTAGAATATAATCTGAGATACCTAGCCCAATCATTTCACCGATAATATCCCTTTCATTTATTGCAGTTAAAATGATTACAGGGGTATTCTTAAACTTCTCAATCATTCTCATTGTTTTCAGAAACTCAACCCCATCCATAACAGGCATAGAAATATCCAAAAGGATTATATCAGGATTTGAGTTTTGTAAATACTTCAATCCTTCAGCGCCATTTTCAACCATTTGGATAGAATTTCCAAATTTTTTGGAAATTATTCTATTTAGATAAGCTCGGACAGTTGGGTCATCATCAATAATAAGAAATGAATACATATTTACAGTTTCAATTGTTCAAAATATAGATTAATAAAGATAACAAAACTTAATTAGATTTATTATCGATAAAATTTAATAAATATTTAACTAATTAAAAATGCGCTGACATATTTCTCACTAATTAAATTTCCCCGTTCTATTCCCCTCCAAATTTCAATCTTACCCTTAACCTTATTCCAATTCCTTATTCCAGAATTTGATTCTCTCTTTAACAATTTCTGGGTTAGGAGAGCCGAAAGTCTTTTTCCTCCGTAACGAAGTTGCAATATCTAAACATTCCAAAGCGTTTTCATCAAAGATTGGATTGATTGATTTTAAGAAATCTAAAGTTACGCCGATAAAATTTAGGTTTTTCTCTTCCAAACTCTTTACAATTGTTCCGACTATTTCATGTGCCTTTCTAAACGGAATACCTTTCAGGACAAGCCAATCTGCTAAATCTGTTGCAAGAGAAAAATCTCCCTTTAATTCTTCAGCAAAGTTTTTGGGATTGAACTTCGCTGTTTGCATCATTTCATTCATAATTCCGAGTGAGTTTTTATAGGTGAAAAAAGAATCAAACAAAGGCTCCTTATCTTCCTGAAGATCACGGTTATAACTTAGAGGAAGTCCTTTTATAGTCGATGCAAAGGCAATATAGTTCCCAAATGTTTTTCCCGTCTTTCCTCGGATAAGTTCCGCAAGATCGGGGTTTTTCTTTTGCGGCATTAAAGATGAACCGGTTGAAAAATTATCTGATAATTTTATAAAATTAAATTCCGAAGTTGACCAAATAATTATTTCTTCCGATAAACGGCTAAGATGTATCATGCCTATTGAACATCCATTTAAGAAATCTAAAACAAAATCTCTGTTCGAAACCGAATCAAGTGCATTACCTGTAGGGGAGTCGAAGCCAAGTTTTTTCGCCGTTAAATCTCTATCTAATGGAAGCGTGGAACCGGCTAACGCACCTGAACCAAGCGGACATTCGGATAAAGATTTCTTTATGAAATTAAATCTGTTTCCATCCCGCTGAAACATCTCAACATAAGCCAAAAGATGAAAAGCCAGTGAAACCGGCTGCCCTCTCTGTAGATGAGTGTAACCCGAAATTATTGTTTCGGTATTGGCTGAAGAAATCTCTACAAATGCCTTTTGAATTTCTCTTAAAGAAAAAATTATATCGTCGCAAGCTTTTTTTGTCCACATAATCAAATCAGTCGCAACTTGGGCGTTCCTGCTTCTCCCTGTGTGAAGTTTTCCGGCTGTCTCTCCTATTAATTCAAACAATCTTGCTTCAACTGCGGAATGAATATCTTCATACTCATTTTCCGTAGGCTTCCATCTGTTCGATTCCCATTCGATTTTTATCTTCTGCAATCCCTCTACTAATTTCTTTGTCTCCTCCTGGGTAATAATTCCTGTTTTAGAAAGCATCTCTGCGTGAGCAATGCTTCCTTCAATATCTTCAAGTATCAAATTTATATCAACGTTCAATGAAGAAGAGAACTTTAAAGCGCCGGGATTAAGATTCCCGTTAAACCTTCCGCCCCAGAGCATTATACTATTACCTCTTGCTTTGCGAATTTTTCAACCTGCGTAATTGTTTTGTATGGAAGTCCGTATATTTTAATAAAACCGTCTGACGCTTTATGATCAAAGGTGTCTTCCGAAGTATATGTAGCTAGATTTTTGTTGTAAAGACTATACACAGAACTTCTCGATAGAGTTTTTATTGTTCCTTTGTAAAGTTCTAATTTAATTTCACCTGTTATATTTTCCTGGGTAGAATCAACGAAAGCCATTAGTGATTTGAAAAGGGGAGAGTACCAAAGCCCGTCATAAATTAAATTTGCTACTTTGTTAGAAATATTTTGTTTGAATCTAAAAGTCTCTTTGTCAAGTATTAATTTTTCTAATTCAAAATGTGCATGGTGAAGTATTACAGCTGCCGGCGCCTCGTATACTTCTC
>JAJYSI010000214.1 GCA_021793635.1 Bacteroidota bacterium | reverse complement strand
GTCGTATGACTTTGATGAAATTCCCGAAGATTTTAAGGACTACATCTGATGAATTATCTGCTGGACACGCAGACAATTTTATGGTATACTACAAACGATAATCGTCTTCCCAAACAACAATATAAGAATATTGAGAATTCTGAAAACAAGATTTATATAAGCCATGTTTCCATTTGGGAAATGGGAATAAAAAATACAATTGGAAAGTTAAAAATTGAAAATGGGATAGAATATTTTGTTAAGGTGAAACTTGAGCCTTTTGATTTTGTTTTTTTATCTATTCAGCTTTCTCATATTCTCGAAGCAGTTTCACTTCCATATTACCACCGTGATCCGTTTGATCGTCTATTGATTGCATAAAGTAAATGTGAAAATTTACCATTAATCAGTTCGGATATAATATTTGATAGATATAAAATTATTCGACATTGGTAATACTAACATTACTCCAGTTCTGTATTTTTAAGATGTAAATAAGAGACTAATTTTTAATTAACCTTTAAATAATGAAGTTCGAAATAGTTTTTTAAAATCTTATTTGGTAGATTTTAAATAAAATTTTTCGGAAACTCAAAAAAAACGTGAGGGAACCATGACTAACGAGATTATAAAGCAGAAAATTGCTCAGGCAGTTCAAATATTAAATGAAAAAGATATTGACCTCTGGATGACGTTCGTCCGTGAAAGCGGGACAATAAAAGATCCGGCAATGGATATGATAGGCGGTGTTGGATGCACCTGGCAATCGGCATTGATGATAAATAAAGACGGCGACACTACAGCAATTGTCGGCTCGCTCGAAGTTGAAAACTTCCACAGATTCAGCGGATACAAAAATGTTATCGGCTACGTCAAATCAATAAGAGAACCTCTCAATGAATATTTAGCTAAAAAGAATCCGAAAAATATTGCAGTAAACTTTTCTAAGAACTCAAATCTTGCAGACGGGCTAACACACGGCATGTACTTAATCCTTCTTGAACATCTTAAAGAAACTGATTTCGGAAACAAGCTTGTTTCATCGGAAGAAATTATTTCTGCTCTTCGGGGAAGAAAATCCAAATCCGAACTTGAGATTATGAAAGAAGCCATCAAAATTACACTTGAGATTTTTGATGAGACGACTGAATTTATCAAGCCGGGAAAAAGCGAAATTGAAATTGCCAATCATGTAAAAGAAATAACTTCAAAACGCGGGTTTGGTTTAGCTTGGGAAGAAGATCATTGCCCGGCTGTGTTTACCGGACCAGAAGCAAAGAGTGCACACGCTTCACCAAGCGATAGGAAAGTTGAGAAAGGTCATTTCATCAATATGGATTTTGGAATTAAATTCAAAGGCTATTGTTCAGATATACAAAGGACCTGGTACATTTTAAAGGACGGCGAAACTAAAGCACCCGCAGCAGTCCAAAAAGGATTTGATGTTATCCGCGATTCGATTCAGAAAGTAGCTGATAATCTTAAACCCGGAGTAACCGGATTTGATATGGACAGCATTGCAAGAAATTACATTATGCAAAACGGTTACGAAGAATTTCCTCACGGACTCGGTCACCAAGTAGGAAGAGAAGCTCACGATGGCGGCGGCGGATTATTTCCTCACTGGGAAAAATACGGCAATCTGCCATTTCTGAAAATTGAAGAATCGCAAGTCTACACAATAGAGCCAAGACTTTATGTTGAAGGCTATGGGACTGCAACAATTGAGGAAGAAGTTGTTGTTACAAAAACCGGATGCGAATTTCTCTCAAAGCCGCAGAAGGAATTGATATTAATATAACATCGTAATAAAAATCTCTAACATGATGGAGTGCTGCTTGAACGGTTTAGTTAATTAAAACTCGCACTCTCTTCCGTAAGCTTTAAGCAGAAGCTGGTTGTATTCCCGGAAAGAAATTTCTTTTGCTTTAATTTATTTCTAAAAGAAGATGAAGTTACTTGTGTAATTATATGCTTATACTTACTTAATCGCCGATTCAGGATTTAGTACTTCAATTTCAGAATACCGGGCAAAATCTTTTTCATTATATGTATAGATACGTGCGACATTGTTAGAAAGCTTAGTTGCGACAAGCTGCAAATCGAATATATCTTGCGCACTTACATGATATTTTTTTAGTAATTCGATAATTTTATCTATGGAATTCCTATGTAAAAAAATTAAATCGCATTCCCCTTTTAAGAAACAATCCTCAATCTCCGATATTGCATTTTCATGGGTAAGAATAGAAGTAACTTGTTTGGGATTTGTTATAGTTGTAAAAAATTCAGATAAAACTTGGGGAATAAGGCAAAGTGAAATTTCTCCATTCAAGCCGGATTCGACAAGTTTGCGAGATGCCGCATGTTGCTTTACATTCTCATTTTCAGCATACACAAGGACGTTTGCATCTAATAAGCATGTATCAGAGGTAATCATAAATTTCTCTGCGGCTTAATGTTCCATGTACTTCACCTAGTGGATATGTAGGGAGTTTAATCTTTTTTTTCTGCTTTTTCACTCCACCCTCATTTGCATCGGCATTCCTTTTTTCCTTTAAGAAATTAACAAGTTGTTGAATAAACATGACTTCTTTTTCTGAAAGATCATGGACATCAATTGTATCTTTCATTTGTATTTATTCCTTTCTTGAGATGTAAAGGTGAACTAAATAACTTCGCAGCTTCTTATTTAAATTTCATTAAGATTCTATCCTCAAAATATAATGATAAACAGACAATAACAATCCCGCCTAAAACTCGCACTCTCTTCCGTAAGCTTTAAGCAGAAGCTGGTTGTATTCCCGGAAAGAAATTTCTTTTGCACCGAACATCCGCAGATGTTCTGTCATATATTGAACATCTAAAAGAACAAATTCATTTTCGTTAAGATGCTCTAATAATTTTACCAGTGCAAACTTGGAGGCTTGAGTAACAAGAGAGAACATTGATTCCCCGAAGAACGCACCCTGGTAAGTTATTCCGTAAAGTCCGCCGACCAATTTGTTATCCTGCCAAGTTTCAACAGTATGAACATGTCCAAGATTTTTTAGCCGGAGATAAGCATCAATTAGTTCCTGCGAGATCCATGTTTTACTGCGTGAGGCGCATCCTTTTACTACCGGAAGAAAATCAAAATCGAAACGCACTTTAAAATTTAGATTATGGATTTCTTTTTTGAATGAGCGCGGAATGTTATAATTATTTAACGGAATGATTGTTCGTATTTCGGGCATATACCAGCTAATTTCGCCGGTGTTTTCATCAGCCATAGGAAAGGCTCCGCTGGAATAAAGCCTGATCATGTTCAGCGGCTTTAGAAAATCTTCCGGTTCAATATTTTTCTTCCGGTTCATAGATCAAATTTAATGGGGAATAAATTACTCGTCAATCTTTACTTCCAACCGGATAATATCGTAGCCTTTCTTTGATTCATAAGCAGCATACAATACTCCAAGAAGTACTAGCAGCATTCCTGACAGAAATAAAATTGTTACCGGATAATTTAGATTCTCATTTCCTAAAACATATTCCAGCCCGATAAACAGCGAAGTTAAAACAAAAAATGCCACCGCCAGCGTGTAGGATAAAACTGCGTTGCGGACAAGCTTTACTCTGAAAGCCAGTTTGGTAAGCTGAAGCGAAATGCTTTCGAGCCTTACATTCTCCTCATAATTAAAATCTCTTTCGCCGGCTTTGCTGAATAATTTTCTTCTCTCTTCATTAAGCAGACGAATCCGGTTTACAACTAACGAATACTTATTGTTCATACCAAGGAGAAGTAATCCGCAGGCAGATATCATCAATCCCGGCGCTAACATTAACTGGATTACCTCAACAATTGAGAATTGCTTTCCCATCACTTTTTCTTTTTATAATAATTAAATCTTACATCCCAAATTTAATTCATATAAAAAACATAAGCCAGAATTCAAAAACTATTTCGATAAGAAATGGATTAAAGTAATTCCAAACCTTAATGAAGCTGAAATTAAAAACTGCCGGGTTTTATCTTTTACCGTAGGCTTCCTGAATTCCGCTTCCTTTATGATGATGACCAAAATGGTCTTTAAAGAATTCAGAAATTCTTTGAGATATCACTTTATAGAAAATGAAATTTGCAGGACTGATTTTAATTACCGATGTATGAAGTTGAATTTCGGGATTGAGGTTTGAGAGAAAGTAGTCTATATCTCCTTCACTCTCATATGTCTTTTCAAAATCAAAGAAGACAAGCTTTGGTTTTTCAAGTTCGATTAAATTTAAAACTTCTCCGCCATTTCCCATATAACCTTTTTGGGAGTTAAAAAATAATTCCAGAAATCTGGGCAATAGTTCGCTCTGACGGTTTTCATAAACAAATATAGCTTTTAACATAACATCTTTCTCCTTAGAAATCGCTTATTCAATTAAACCATTTCGAAGAAGTTATTCTAAACGTACAAACTAAATTAAGCAAATACTGTGATATAAAATAATCAGAATCCGATTGCCTATTCTAAAAAATCGGATACTTTATATTTATTATCGAAAATATTTTTGAGAAGTTTAAAGGAAAGTAATACGGCTAAATAATTACACCCAGGTCCTCTTTATAAAATCAATCACCACATCGTCTTTTGATTCCAGAAGCTCATTAGGTGAGCCGGTAAAATGGATTACACCTTCATGCATCATTGCTACCTGGTTTGCTACATTTTTAACGCTGTACATATCATGAGTTACTACGACAGAAGTGACGCTTAATTTTTGGCTGAGTTCTTTTATCAAGCCGTCAATAGAATCCGACATTATCGGATCCAAACCGGTTGTCGGTTCATCATAAAGAATGTAATCAGGATTTGTAACTAATGCTCTTGCAAGCCCGACGCGCTTTTTCATTCCACCCGATAATTCTGCGGGCTTCAAATTTTGAGTTCCGGGCAAACCGACAAGCTCAAGCTTCTCGGCAATTATCGTTTCAATATTTTCCTTTGAATATCCGTTGCTCGATTCAACAAGCGGGAGAGAAACATTCTCTCCGACAGTCATCGAATCAAACAATGCCGCTCCTTGAAAAAGAAATCCGAATTTCTTTCTCATTTCGTAAAGTTCTTTTGTGGCAAGCTCGCTTACAGTCTGTCCTTCAACTTTAACATACCCTTCATCAGGATTAAGCAAGCCGACAATGTGTTTTATCAATACGCTTTTGCCGCAGCCGCTTTTGCCGATAATTGCAATAGTCTCTCCCTTTTCGATTTTCAGATTCACTCCATTGAGTACTTTGTTTTCGCCGAAGCTTTTATGAAGATTAATTATTTCTATCATACCGGATATTTAATATTAAAATTTTCCTGCCTTAAAATACTGAAAATAATTTATAAAATTTTTTAATCGGTTAATTCTCATTAGTTTTGATTGTTAAAAGAAAGAGAGGTTGTTATGAAGTCTATTCTGCTTACGATTATCATCTGTATATTTTTCGTTTCTTTTATTTCAGCTCAATCGAGTTTACCTGCCGGACAGTTTAGCTTAACAAATTATTACTCGATTGATGAATACGGTTTTACTTCACCGGGTGCGATGAAGTATGGATTGTACGGTTATGCCAATCCTGCATTGTTATCTACTGTAAACGGACCAAATGTATTTTTTACCTGGAGCAGTAAGTCAGGCAATATGAACAACCTCGATAACTGGGGATTGTTTACGGCAGTTCCTCACTTCGGTTTTGCGGCTGTTAATTCAAAAATTCCCGGCGCCAATTTAACCAACTATAAAATTTCAAGCGCATTTGGAAATGAATCTTTCAGTTTAGGCTTCAGCTATGCCCTGAATTCCGGCAATGTCTCTGCCTTCAATGCATCAAATCTTTTTACAATAGGAACTCTTTACAGACCTAATGAATATTTCTCACTCGGCTTGATTGGTAATCTTCCGGGTTCCGGAAGAGATGAAGGAGTAGTTGATTTAGCTGTTCGTCCGCTTGGAGATGAATTCTTTTCTTTGTTCGGCGATTATTCAATTAAACAAAATTATTACCAGCAAGAAAACAAATGGAGTGCAGGCGCCTCCGTTGAAGCTTTACCTGGCATTAGAATAACGGGAAGATATTTCAACACAAAATTTCTAACAGTCGGCGTTGAACTCAGCTTCGGCAGCTTCGGAGTTTCTTTCGGAGCCCATTTCGATAACGACGGTAAGAATTCTTTTAACACTTATGGAATTCGGTTCGGTGAATATGATAGAAATGTTTTTCACGGAATGTTCAAAAAGGAAAACTATCTGGATTTGAATTTACTCGGGCAATTGAAGTATCAGAGATATAAACTGTTCAGATCG
>JAJYSI010000213.1 GCA_021793635.1 Bacteroidota bacterium | reverse complement strand
AACAAAGATAAAAAGATATAAACTTTTTGCGCCATTTAAGAAAAAAATTTTAATCGGTTATTATCCGGTAATCAAATTCTTCGGTTATAATCCTCCTCCTTATGATGGGAAGATTTTAGTCTTATGTTATGCCGGACTCATCAACTTTAAGCGCGGTATAAAAGAACTTATCCAAATTTCTTCACAACTAGCCGAACAACATCCCGATATAAAAATAAAACTAAAGATTGTCGGTAAATTTGAATCGGAAGAAGATGAAAAAACATTTGATAACTTGTCATGCGGCTTCGATAATATTTTAATCGAAAAGGCTGGATGGACTCATTATAAAAATATCTCCAACTTACTTAGGGATGTTGATATTTGTTTCGATTTAAGAGAAAGAAATTTCATCTATAACCATTCTCTTCCAATTAAAATTTTTGAATATATGGCTTGCGGTAAACCATTCATTTTCTCTGATGTCGAGCCGATTCGAAAAGAATTTGGAGAAATAAATTGCGGCTTTCTGGTTAACCCCAGCGACGCTGAAGAAATAATTAATAATATTGAACTATACCTATCTGATACTGAATTATTGAAACAGCATTCTAGAAATGGAAGACAAATAATTGAAAGCGGTAAAAATTGGGAGGTAGAATCCCAAAAGCTTTTAAAGTTGATTGATAATCTAATTAAAAGAAAATAAATCTTTAAAATTAAATTTCGTCTGCCGGCTGGATATAGCTAAATAGATTAAAATCAGAATCCCATCAATAAAATAATTCTTAATTAACAAACCGATGATCAAAAAAATAATCATGGTTAAACTAAGAAATATTATTTCCTTCACGGGGTAAAATATTTTAATTTCTTTTTTTGATTTTGCATAAAGATAGAATGCACTGGCTAGAAAAGCTAAGGTCGTTGCAATAGCAGCACCAAGCATCCCGAACCGGGGAACAAAAATCAGATTCAATAAAATATTTATGATAAATGCTGCAGCATCCGAAATCAAAAATAAAATGCTTTTAGAACTGATAAAAGGATAAAGGGAATAAAAGGATGCTACACCATTTAGTAAATAGCCAAGCAAAATGTAAGGCAAGATTATTGTCCCAGCTTTATAACTTGGATTAAGCAGGTTCTTATTAAATAATTTAATCTCAAAAAAGTATGGCGATATTAGAACAACAACCAAAAGAATTATGAAACCGCCTACCAGCAATTTTTTAAATGTTTCCCCAAACACTTTCGAATAATTTCCTTCTTTATAAGCTTTGATTGCATGAGGAATCCATGCTGTACGGAAAGCGAGAACAAAAACATTCATCAACATTGCTATTTTATACGAAAGGCTGTAAATGCCGACTTCTGTTTTGCCGATATAAATATTTAAAATAAACCGGTCACTTACATCTACTGCCGAAGACAATAACCCGCTGACAACTAGAGGTAAGGAAAATATGGTAACCAGTTTGATAGTCTGCTTGTTAATATAAAATTTATATTCATTCGAAAAGTTTGGTATTAATAATATCAGAAATACGAAAGCTGAAATAAGTTGAGCAAGAAATATCCCCTCGATATTCAACCTTAAATAATAAACAAAGATAATGTTCAAGGAAAAATTAAGCACAGCATTAACAAAAGATAGTGCAACTACCCTTCGCGCTTTTTCTTTTGTCTTTAAGAGTTGCAGTCCATAATAACACAGTGAATCAAATAACAAAGTAATAAATACCAGATCAACAAGTTTATTAAGATGAGTTGTCCCCAAAATAATTTTAGAAAAGGATTCAGAAAATAGGATTATTAAAAAGGTAAGTATTATTCCAATTAATGCCGCTGAGTTAAAGATAGATGAAAATACTTTCCTTCTTCCTTCCAACGTGGTTTCATCAAGATAAAATTTAGTTAATGCACTCTGCATCCCGGATTGATAAAATACAGCAGCAAGTGCGTAGACCGACAGCAGAAGTGCGTAATTCCCATAATCAGCAGTCGATAAAACATTCGTGTAAAGAGGCAAAAGTAAAAAGCTGATGGAGCGTATCAGAAAATTTCCAACGCTGTACCACGCGGTTGAGGTTGAAAGACTTGTTTTCTTTTCCATCAGATTATGTTTTTAAGTTTATATAATTCTTTTAACTTTTTATCTACTTGTTTATAGCCATGATATTTTTCAACCCAAAGCTTTCCCTTTGTACCAATATCTTCACGTAAAAATTTATCTTCAATAAGCTCACTTAATTTTTTGTAAAGCTCATCGGCATTGTTTGCAACCACAAAAGGATTTTCCGGCAGCCAGCTTTCATAGTCACGAGTCATGTTTGTAATAGTTGGAATTCCCATCGCGAGTGTTTCAAGTCCTGCTTTACCATATCCGGTTCCACCCATTGTTCCGCCGACCTGGTCAATCGAAATATCGCATTTACTCTTTATCTTAAGCAGTTCGCCCCGTTTCATATTTTCGATCAAAAGGAAATTAATTTTTTTCTCTTTCTTAATTTTTTCAATTACCGAAATGATCAGTTCAGTGCCTTTATATTTTCTGTTTGTCGGAGAATGAATAATTGTTACAAATTCATTTTCTCCATTAGATTTTTGCGGAAGCTCGGAGGCATCATAAGGATAAAATAGATAATGCAAATCTTTTTTAAGCTTAAGGTGATCGTATTCGGAAGTAATATTTAAGTCAGAAATTTCATCAAGCTCTTTTATTATGCCTCTAATCCTCAGATCGCTTCCGTAATAGCAGCAGACAATTTTCTTACCTTCTTTTTTCCATTTTTTTGCCTGCGATGCGTTTCTAAAAAAATCAAGCCCGGCATCGTAATGAATAATTTCAAATTCATCCAATTTATATTCTTTAATTATTCCGGATATTTTATTTCTTCTTTGAAAGTCAGAAAAGTCAAAGTAATATTTTTCAATCGCATTTTTAGGTCTGAAGAAAGGAGCTGTTTCGGTTAGATTAGTTTCTCTTGAAGAAACTTTTTTTCTTCGCCAGAGTTTGGCAAGAGAAAAATTCGGCAGTGGAAGTTCCAGACAAATATCTTCCGGAAATTCCAATTGGTTTTTATGGTATGTAATAATTCTTGAGTAGTCACCGCAGGCATTATGCATCTTGTAAAAGCTGTAAGGAACACCGGCATAATTCTGCGGAGCTAAGTGTAGAATTTTAAGCATTACAAATCTTTATAAAACGTATCTCTAAAGATACCTCTGGCGCCAAAATTTTCTTTAAATCTTCCTAGTCCCCAGTTCGGATCCATGTTCACCGTAAAAATACCAAAATCCAAAAACTTGAATCCTTCTTCTTTGTATCTTTTCATTATCTCATAAAAAAGCAAATTGACTGCTCTGTATTCCTGGTAATCTTCGTTGTGGCTTATGTAAAAAGCTAAAACAACACTTGGATTAGTTGAAAAGTTGCAAACGCCGGCAATAAGTTTCTCGCCCAGAAATGCGCCCCAAAGCCGAATCTTGCCGGGGAAAATTCTCTTCAATTTGATCAGCTCTTCAAGTGTATGAGTCGGCGAAACATTATGACGCATCTTCAAATTCTTTTTTAGAATCTCGTAATAATCTTCGAAGCGCTCGCACTCGGCAATTTCAACTCCTTGTTTGATTGCTTTTTTAACCGCTGTCCTAGCCTCCGGTCGGTATGTTGAAAGTAAATCTTCTTTAGCAACATCAAGTTGAACAACGCTTGACACTTCTCGCTTCAAATAACTAAAATCATTTTTTACCAGCGCAAAGTCGATGTAATTAGAATATTTTGTTTGGTAAATCATCGGCGGAGGAGTAAGCTGAATTCTGTCGCATTTCATTTCTTTGGCGTAGCTCATCAAGCTCTCGACAAGATTAAAAGCTTCTTTCAAATTCAAGTTTTGTTTATAACAAAATCCTCCGTATGAAGCTCCGCTGTGGGATGTAAGAATTTTCTTTCCGTCCCTTTTAATAATTGCCGCGGGAAAAATGGAAAGCAGCTCACCGTCCTTCTTAACAACCAACGATGCATCTTCAAATCGATCTTTAGGATGATAGGAAAGAAATAACCTTTTATGAAACATTGTCCCGCTGTCGGAGCCATCGACAAAAGAATCCCACTCTTCAGAGGATATTCCGGAATTTTTTAAAGGGAAATATTCAATCATTTATTTTGAATTTTTAGTTTTAGAAAATCAGATATAATTGGCGTAACGGCGATAAAGAAAAACAGCATGTATGGATATCTATACCTTGCACTTCCATACGCAACTGCCGTCATTGCAAGTCCCAAAATAACAAACAATGTAATTGGGAGAAATTTTTCCGAAAAAATAATGAGAATTTTTTTCTTCCAGACGCCGACCAACAATATAATAACAAGTGAAAAATAATATATATAATTCAGAATTTGAACTATGAAGTAAAAAATTATCAAGTAAAGCGGCGCATCTCCCCAAAAGTTATTGTCCCTTTTTATGAATACTTCTTTAATAACCTTCGTCAAATACCAGTTATCAACGTGGAGGAGATTTGTAACGGCAAAATCATCTACTAAAATCATAAAGCCGAATTTTGCCGGAAACAAACTTATCCACTTAATCGGATGAGCAAGAATCCAACCTTGAGCTTCTTTTTTCCAGATAGCTTCCTTTTCAATATAAGTTTTTTGCTTAGCATCCGGCATAAAACCAAGTTTGCCCTGTTCAAAAACAGTTGTATTGTAGGCGCCGGTAGCATTGTCGTTTGCACCGATTAAAATGTTTACAGGTCCGCTGGTTGCCGTATAAATAAATCTACCGAAAAAACTTTGGGTAAATTCTCCGTATGCTAAGATGAATAATCCGCAGCTAAAAATTATAATCGCCGCTCTTTTAATTTTAAGCTGCTTTTCTATTTTGCTGAATCCAACTGCAATTAAATAAGCGGCTGCCAGTGCCGCCCCCATTGGTCGAACAGTAATGGAAGCCGCTGCCAGAAGCCCTGAAATAAAGTCCGAAGTTCTTGAATTCTTATAAAAGAAATAAGCACTTGAAAGCACAAGAGTACCAAATAAAAACTCAGTCAGATTCATTAGAACCATACCGAGAGTATTCAAATAAAAAATGTACAACAGAATACTCAACCGGGCATTCTTCTCGCCAAATAATTTTTTGGAAATACGATAAACAAAAAATAATTGAAGTGCGTTCAGAATTATGTTGAGTAATCCGATTGTTATTTGTGAGTTGTAAATTGATAATACAACTATAAGCACGTTTACATAAAGCGGCGCAGTAATGTAATCTTCATAAAGATGAATTTTTGCCGGATAGAAGCTGTGGTTTGCAATGCACTGTTCTGCAAGCTTGAAGTAGTAATGTGAATCGCTTCTGAAAGGCTCATTCCAAAATATTACAAGGACTAATTGAAGAAGGAAATAAACAATTAAAACTTTTGATACGTTTGATTCTAGAAATGTCAGCAGCTTCTTCATTCAAGTCATCAGAAAACTTTCAGAACCTAAATTTGAGTGAAAAGATATTTGCATCTCCCAGCCCGTCTATAAATGGCTGAAACGCATAATCCAAATCAAAGTTCCCCCATATCAAACCGAAGCCTCCGGTATAGCTTTTAGATTCATAACCGGATTGGTAACCGCCTCTTAAAGCTATTAAATTATCGTATAGAATTTCTAATCCTAAATCAAAATGGCTGTCGTTTGTTGGAAGATATTTTTGAAACTCCGCTGCAGCCGTTATTGCAAATTTATCATTCAACAAATTAAATCGATAAGCCGGACCAATTCTAAATTCTGTAGGAAGCTTTGTGCTTTCATTCTTTAAGATGTTCATCGAGCCCAAATTTTTTAATACTGCGGAAGCATTCAATCCTTTAACGGGAGATTTATAATTCAATCCGAAGTCAAATCCCCAGCCAGTAGCCTCTTCGGAATATAATCCTTCATATAAATATTTTATTGAAGCGCCGAAAGCAATATTATCGTAAACATTAAACCCGGTAGATATGCTTCCGAAAAAATAATTTGCATCAAAGGTTGCATCCGGCTGCGATGTCGCTCTGGTTCTTATTTGAATATCCGGGATCGTGGTAACATTGAATCCAAAAGCTAAAGGCAAGCTCCACATTGTTGTTTGAACTCCAAGTACATTGCTGTACGTTCCTTGAATCCATGAATTATGCATTATCATAATTTGGTTTCCGGAAAGCCCGGCTAATCCGGCAGGGTTATAAAACAATGATGAAACGTCTCCAGTAGATATTGAACTTACATCGCCCATTGAAATATTCCTTGCACCAAAGCCAAGTTTAAGAAAAGCTAATCCGCTGTTGCCTGCAGACTGT
>JAJYSI010000212.1 GCA_021793635.1 Bacteroidota bacterium | reverse complement strand
CAGGGTCAACTATCTGCTTGAAAATATCGAAAAGATGAATTCCGATGAGAGGACAGCTCTTCGTAATCTCTTCAATAAATTTCTTACAAGCACGATTGAAAGAGATGCTTCGGATATTGAACTTGGAGGGCATGGAAACGGCGGATATATCTGGCTTAGAATATTCGGGAAGAAGGAAAGGATTAAAGATTTTCCGCAATTTACTGAAGATGAGTCGGCAATTATTATTATTAATTTGTTGAATACCAATCAAAGAAAATATTTATTGCTCACAAAAAATTTAGACTTCAGTTACACCTATCACTACGAGAGAAAAAACAGTTACGTCCGGTTCCGGGCAGATGCATATTTTGACCTGGATACTCTTGCTTTAAATATGCGTGTAATAAATCTCTCGGTCAGATCGATTGATTCTTATGGACTTCATCCGAATGTATTAAAAACTTTGAGTCACACTTATATAAAATTCGGATTAACTTTAATAACAGGAATTACAGGGTCGGGTAAATCAAGCACACTTGACGCAATAATAGACGCTCATAATAAAATCGATCCTGCGCATATAGTAATTATTGCCGCGCCGATTGAATTTGTGCATAAATCTAATGCTTCAATTATACGGCACCGCGAAGTTGGGCGTGATGTTTTATCCTTTAAAGATGGGGTTATACAAGCGCTAAGGCAGGATCCCGATATAATTGTAATCGGCGAAATGAGAGATCCGGATACTATAATTGCCGCAATGGAAGTGACAGATACCGGTCATAAAGTATTTTCCACTCTGCATACTTCAAGCGCAGTTGAATCGATTGACAGAATAGTAGCGGAAGTTCATCCCAATGAACAGGAGAGAATAAGAAACAGATTAGCCGATGTACTAGTAGCTATCATCTCGCAAAAATTAGTGCCAAGTTTAGACGGAAAGAGAGCGCTGGCTAAAGAAGTATTACTAGTTACGCCAAGCGTTAAAGCGGCTATAAAGAATAATAATACAAGCGAAATATACATGATGATCAATCAAGGCGCCTCTTCGGGAATGATTACCATGGAGCAGGATTTAAAAAGATTGTATCTAAGCAAAAAAATCTCTATGGACAACGCCATTGCTTATGCAAATAATAAAACAGTAATACAGCAAATTTTATCGGCATTTTAATGAATCCAATAATATTTACATATTGCGAAGGCAACGATACAAAACTTGCAGTTTTCATAAAAGAAAATGACAAAGTAAAGTTTCTTAAAGCCGGAAGTTATGATGTAATCCAAACAGCGCTGGATTTGGAAGACTCTATTTCCGGGCTTAAGATAGACGGCGATGAAATGTCATTTGAAGGCTCACTGGGTAAAAGTTCTTCGGAAGAAAGAAAAGCTGCAATCTCCAGTATAGGTCTAATAAATGAAGCGCTGAAAGGATTCAATTTAAAGAAAAGCTTATTCGTTCCGACTTTGACAGAGCCTTCCATTTTTTATCATGTTTTTGAAGGATCAAAAGTCAGCAATGCTTCCAAGGTTACGCAAGAGATTATAAATGATATTCATGAATCGAAAAACGTTTCGATTGATAAAGAAAGCCTGGATTACATTGAGCTTTCAGATAAATCGCTTCTTTCGGTTTTTCTAACCGGCGAAGTTAACTGTATAAAGCTAATAAGTTCGCTTGCAAATTATAATCACCGGAGATATTACAAAATTCCATCTGTAAAAAGCGCGGAAATTTCTTTGGCTTATTATGCGGCGAAGAGGAAAAAATTTTTCCCGGATGATAATTCACTCATAGTTTATATCGGAAGAGAATATAGCAAATTAATCTTTCTGCACGGCCGAAAGCTAAAACATATTGGTACTGCGCTCGACATAGGTACAATTAATCTTCATACGTATGATGTATACTTCTCAAAAATTCTTCTTGAAATGGAAAACGGCGGAATAAGTTCGCTTGACAATATTGTAGTTTGCGGCGAAGATGATTCGGAAAATTTAATTTTATCATTTTACGGTACATTCCCGGAGGCTAATGTTTCTAAATTGGATTTTTCCGGTATAGATATTTCTTCGCTTGATTCAACATCCAAAGAGAAAATATCCTCCTTCAGTGTTCCTATAGCGGCAGCGGTTGATTACTTTGATGATATAGAGAAAGTTCACAAAGGCATAAATCTCCTGCCGAGGTATGTAAAAGAAGAGCAGAAAGTTTTTCAATTCGGCTGGCATGGTTTTGCAATGTTTCCGCTTCTATTTCTGGCTGCTTTGCTGATAACAGTAAAAGTATTAGTAAACAAAAATGATTTAAACCAACTAAACAGCAAGCTTGAACAGCAGACACTTTTGCTCCGTCAAAATCAGGAAATACTAAATAAGATTTCCGACCTTAACGGAAAAATAAACGGTTTCTCACAAACACAGGCAATACTTGACTCTGCCTCGGTCGGCACCGGCGCATGGTCTTATGTATTGAAGAAAATTTCTTCATTTTTTGAGGCAAGGAAAAATATTTGGCTGACAAAATTATCCAAACCGGACGGCGAGACGGTAGCTCTTGAAGGTTATTCTTTATCTAAAAATGTTTTGACGGAATTTGCCTTTTCCATAAAATCAGCACAGTTAAAGAGCATTAGCTACGAGGCTCTTCGCGATAAGAATATTTATAAATTTAACATTACTTTCAATTTACCAAGCTATTACAAAGGCGCCCGATGAATAGGAAAATAAAAAACACCTTGGCGCTTGTTGGTCTTTTGGCTTTCATTCTTGTTACCGGCGGCGGATATATTCTTCTCTATCAAATGAGTAAGATTAAAAATGATAAAGCACAAATTGAAAAACTTAAAGCAAATCACTATAACACAGCCGAGTTGAACATGCAATATGAGGGGCTTTCAAAAAAAGCCGCTGTTTTAGATTCGGTTCTCGCTTCAAGAAAATTTAATATTCCCGAAAGGCTTTCCTCAATTAGTTTTTTCAAATTTGTGAATGATATAAGTTCGGGATTTTCAGAGAACACACAAACCAACGTTGAGTTTGTGGAACAAAAACCGGATAAGAATTTCTTCTATTATGAATATAAAATAACCGGCGGCGGAGATTACGATGATTTATACAAACTTGTCTACGCGATAGAGCAAAGTAAAGAATTAAAAAAAATCAGATCGATTACCCTGACCAATTATATTTCTTCGGATAAACAAGGGATGCCGAATTTTTTGGTAAACTTTGTAATAATTGCAGATGTATACTATTCGGATAACAGCAGATTTTCGACTGAAAATTATGTTGAAAATGATTTGAGCGCCAGTCCGGTTTACGATGTTTTTTATCCTCTTATCAGAAACGAAATTCCTCCGAATGTTAATAATCTTTTAGACGTTCACGGTGCAAGGCTACTGGCGTTAGTTCCCGAAGGGGCATTTATAGCCGATAGCAAAGGGAATACATTTTTACTCTGGGAAGGTCAGCAGGTTTATCTGGGTTATCTTACAAAAATTGACTATGACCATAACATTGTAAGTTTTATTTTGAATAAGGGTGGAATAATAGAAAAAGTTGATTTGACTTTGGAAAAAGAAGGCACAAGTAAAACAAGTAAAGAGAATTTCAAATGAAAACATTTATTTCAACCGTATTAATTTCTTTGTTCTTTACAGTACAAATTTTTTCCCAAACTTATTTGGAAAAGTCGCTTCAGAATTATCAAAATCCCGACCAGCTTGTAACGCTTTCTCCGACAATTCCTTTCAATCAAGCAATTGCATTAATTAGTAAAATCAGTGAGAAAACAACAGGCAGAAAAGTAGTTTCAACCGTGAATATTGATACGGCAATAGGGTTTGAAATTAAAAACATGAATTATTTTAAGGCGCTAGTAATTTTAGTGCGGTCTGTAGGGCTTATCTACAAAGAAACTCCGGATGTTATAATTGTTGAAAAAAGCGGCGCCGAATCTGAAGTACATACCAAGGAAAATTATGTCCCTGCAAATGCGCGTGAAGTTAAAATTTCCGCAGTGTTTTTTGAAGCAGATGTAAATAAGGAAAGGCAACTTGGAATTAATTGGCAAACTTTATTATCCGGAGCTAACGGGAGTGTAAATGGGAACCTAAACGGATTTGTTCCGCAAAATGCGCAAACATCCGGTTTGCCTTCAACCGGGGGAACACCCACTGGAACGACAAGTTCGACCACTGTTCAACAATCACCTGATTTTAATATAACCGGGACAGCAAATTATAATATCGGCGGATTCTTCGGTCAAGCCACTGCAATATTTAAATTGTTTGAAAATGAAAATGTAGGGCAAATTATTTCAAGTCCGAATATTACGGTCCTAAACGGAACCGACGCACGGCTGCAGGACGGTCAGGATATTTCGATTAAGCAAAGAGATTTTTCCGGCAATATAATTGACAATTTTTATTCGGTCGGCTCAATTGTAACTGTTACTCCTAATATAATCACCGATGACGGCATTCGATACATTTTGTTGAAGATTCACGTTGAAAGGAGCTCGTTTGTTCCCGACCCTACTAATACGATAATTAATAAAACATCTGCGGATACAAGGGTTGTTCTGCTTAACGGCGAGGAAACAGTAATAGGCGGAATGTATATCGACCAAACTACAAAAGTTAGAACCGGTATTCCTTTTCTAAAAGATCTTCCCTGGTGGTTTTTCGGTCTAAGATATATTTTCGGCAGCGATCAAAATCAAGTAAGCAAAAAGGAACTGGTAATTTTAATCAGAGCTAATCTCGTTCCTTCTCTTAAAGAAAGATTATCCGAACCTCCTGAAGAAAATCAACTCCGGATGGAACTTCAAAACGAAAGAAATAGTCTTAAACATTATCAGTTTAACGGATCACAAAGCAATGATGTGAAAAAATAAATGGAATCAATTTTAATAGTTGATGATGACGTCAACCTTTGCACCGTCCTTACAGACGAGCTAACAGAAGTAGGTTACGAAGCCGCTTTTGTTAATAACGGCGATGCCGTATTTGATTTTCTAAAAAATAAATTGCCTGACTTAATTTTGCTTGATCTAAAAATGCCGGGCAAGGACGGTTTTCAGGTATTAAACGAGTTTCAAGAGAAAAAAATTAAAATAAAAGTAATTGTTTTAACCGCTTACGCGGATGTAAAAAGCGCGATAAATTCTGCCAAAATGGGCGCAAGCGATTTTATAAGCAAACCGTATGATTTTGACGAGCTTTTAATTACAATAAGAAAAGTTTTGCAGCGTGATAGCTAACCATGAAAATAAGTTACCGGCTCCTAATAATTAATTTCGCAATAGTTGCGGTTATCCTCGGAAGTTCTGCTCTTGCGTTTTATTCAATTGTATACAATGTTCTATCTTCGCAACAGTCAAAATATCTTCTGAATTCCGCAAACGATTTTATATACGCATACCGTACACAAATCCAGGATATTGACGACGATTTCCTTTATCTGGTAAATAATAACTTCAACAACACTTATAATAATTCAAAAAATGTCGACTTTATTCTTGAATCAAGCGGTGAATCTCCGGATCTGGCTATAGTAAAAATATTAAATGACGGAGTTGAAGTACCCGCGAATAATTTTTCGCTTAATGATTTTCTCACAAAAAATCCTTTCACCTTAGTTAGAAAATACAAGGCAAATAACGGAATAATTTATTATTACGGGAAGATAATATCGAGCGATTTTCTTAATAACATTGCTAAGAAAATAAATGCCGAAGTTGCTTTAGTCTTGAACGGAAACACTGCCGAAGTGTCAAATGAATCGCTAAATCAAAAATATTCTTATATGTTGGCAAATGCATCTAAAACCCTTGCAGGGAAAAATAATTTTGATGTTTATTCAAACGGCAGCGGGTCTTCGGATATTCTTGCGATAATTTATAAGCCGGATCTCGATTTTAAGCTTAACAATGGTTTTCAGTTTTTAATTTTTAATACGCTTAGTGAAGCGGCAGACCTCCGTTCCAATATAAGATCTTTTTTGATAATTATTGGGTCAACAGGAATATTACTATCGTTAATTTTAACTTTACTTTTTACCGATAAAATGCGGAAACAGATTACACAGCTAAGCAAAGCTACTGAAGTAACTAAGGAAGGAAATTTTCAGAATAAAATTGTTGTTCAATCGAAAGATGAACTGGGCAAGCTTGGCACGGCATTCAATACGATGATTGAGCAGCTTCAAAAGAATGAAAAAGTAAAAAATGAGTACTCGGAATTCATAACGTTGATAAATCAAAATCCTACGTTAAAAGAAATATCAGAAGCGGCATTACAAAAAATCATTAAGACATGCGGATTTACAATAGGCGGTTTTTATGCTGTTGAAGAC
>JAJYSI010000211.1 GCA_021793635.1 Bacteroidota bacterium | reverse complement strand
CAAAAAAAAGTTATGAAAAGTTAAAAGCCTACGGGGTCGAGCGGGATTTACGTGTGGCGGCAGCCGCGAGAATAGCATGTGAACAATTTATTAAGTCGGAGGAAAACAGGAAGCTTAGAAAACAGATTGTCGAAAATAACTTAAACGTGTTAGTTGAACAAGATTAAAAAAAAAATTCCCGGTCGAAACTCAAATAACAACCGGGAAAAAAGAAAGAAGCATATGAAAGATAATACGCCAATCAAACTTTTGCAAACGCGCATTCGACGTTTGCCCGACCGCATTGAGGTTTTTGTGCTGCAAAATGGTTTTCATGCAGGTGCAATTGAATTAAATCGCAAAGTTTTCGTTTCAATCGAACGCAGTCCGAAAAATTTATTCAGACTTTTCCGATCGCCTTCTTTAGGATTGAACGTTGAAATTTTAGACTTAATTCTCCCGCGATTCAACATAGAAAAAATTCAAATTCCTTATTTGGGTAACCTTCTTAAAACCACCGCTAGCAAGTGGCGGGCACTTGGTATAATGTCGCCATACGGCGATGATCGCATCGACAGGCAAATCATACTTAGTTTTGACCTCATAAATATGGTTGACGCCGAGAAGTATGTCATTAAAACCGAAGAGCCAAGCCTTTTTGAAGAGGTAACAACATGAGCGATCTACTACAATTGACACCTCAGGCGGAAGCCGTTAAAAAAGCCCACGAGTCAACCAAATTACTACTGATGGATTTGTCGTTTTTAAAAGGCAATCTCAAGAATGCTGCCGAATTGAACGATCCGCGCCTATTCTCATATTTGGATAATGCGGCAGTTCAAATACTTCGCTGCGCTCGGAGAATCGAAAAAAAATATGGGAAAGGAGTTTAAGCATGCCTGAAATATCATGGATAAAACTAAAAACTTCGATGTTCGATGACGAAAAAATTCAACTTATCGAAGCAATGCCGGAAGCAGATGCCATTTTGGTTATTTGGATTAAGCTCCTAGTGTTGGCGGGAAGAACGAATTCAAACGGTTATATTTTGCTAACGGAGAACATCCCATATTCTCCGGAAATGCTGTCAACTATCTTTAGAAGACCGTTGCAAATTATAAAGTTTGCGTTAAAAATCCTTATTGATTTTGGAATGATAGAGATAACGCCGCGTAACGTTATATGCGTTACGCATTGGGACAAGCATCAAAATGTTGAGAGTTTGCACAAAATTCGCGAACAGGCAAGGCTTCGCCAAATTGCGTTTCGGAACAAGAAACTTTCAAATTCTACAGAAAACAAAGAAAGCGTAACGTTACATAACGTTACCGTAACGGAACAGATTAAGAGTAAGAAGAAGAAAGAAGAGTCTGAACTCTTTGATCTGAACTCTAACGAGTTCAGACTTTCTTCCCTTTTATTAAGAAAAATTAAAGAAAGGGACGAAAAGCATAAAGAGCCTAATTTACATGAATGGAGTAAACATATAGACAAACTTCACCGTATTGATAAAAGAGAATTTTCAGAAATAGAATTGGTTATACTTTGGAGTCAGGAAAATTCTTTTTGGCAAAACAATATCCTCTCTACCGATAAGTTAAGAAAGAAATTCGAACAGCTTTACTTACAAATGCAGTCTATAAAGTCGCAGACAAATAGTTCTGATAATCAACAGGCAGCAGCACCACACTATAATTTTATTAAGGTTGCACAATGAAAAAAGTAGAAATTAAAACTGAGCTGGAGAGCCAAATATTAGCCTGTATGCTTAGTGAACCGCAGAATGTTCCTTTTATTTATCAAAGAGTTAACTTAAATGACTTCTCGGAGATCAATCGGGAATTGTTTGAGGGGTTAAGTGAAATTAATTATTCGATTAATCCGAATAGGGACCTTATCATTTTAGACCTTGCCGGAAAAGGATTAAAAAATTGGACTTTTAAGAATCTTTTCGATTTAATGAGTAGAGATATTTCGCTTGAAAGTCTTGTCTTTAATCAAGTCATCGAACGCTTTTCCGATATACTATTTTCTTTTAAAGCCGAAAGTTTACTTCACTCAAAACTCCTTCAGGCGAAGGAATCAATTAATGGAATGGACATGCTTTTTGATTTGCAAAGCGATATCCAAACGGAATTAAGCACTCTGAGTAATTTTAAAGAAGAGAAAAGCTTTAGTGAAAATTTGCCGATAATAGCTGGTCAAATCGAAGATGAAATCGCCGGGAGCAGTTCGGATTCGTTGGAATTGACAAACATACCTTCATTTAACAATGCCACCGGCGGGATGAGAGCTTCAAACTTAATTGGAATCGCAGGCTCCTACAAATCGGGCAAAACTACTTTAGCCCTAAATATTGTCATGGATCTGGTTAAGCAAAATATCCCTTGTGGATTCTTTTCGCTTGAACTTTCCGAGACCGAATTGAATCGGAAAATTTTAGCATCAATTTCGGGAGTTCAATATGAAAAACTTCGATCTCCCAAAAAATTAGATGCAAGCGAAAAACAGAAATTGACAGAAACTTTTAAAGGCAACTTAAGCAAAAAGGATTTCCCGCTTTATACTAGTGACAAGCGATTGAGCGAGATTGAACTTAAAAATAAAGCTAAGTATTGGCGCGACCGGTTTGGCATTAAAGTAATAGCTATCGACTACATCGGATATTTGCGCAGCAAAAAGAAATTTGACCTAAGGGAGCGGGAACTTTCCTACTACAGCGAATTTCTCAAAGGTTTAGCTAAGGAACTTAATTTGATTGTTTTGGTTGTTGCACAGCTAAACCGGGTAGGGCGCATAAATCCAGGCGTTGAAAATCTAGCAGAAAGTATTGCTTTAGCGCGGGATTGTGACTTCTTCTTTACTATCCATAATCCAAAACAAATCGGAATCAAAAACGATGGCAGAGGCTTTCAATTTGAAGATAATCATTTTGTTTGCAAGATGGATACCTCCCGGCACACGCGAAGCAGGGGAAGTTTTGTCTTGTCTTTATCGGATTGCGGAACGTTTTCAGAAGTAGCCACTGAGTTTGACAATAATTATTCAGCGAGTGCCGCTATTTACGAAGATGTTATCTAAAATTTTAGAATTAAAAAGTATTAACACATTATTTATAAAAAAAAATCGAAAGGAAAAAAAATGGATCAGACGCAATTTTTAGAGATGAAAGAAAGTTCAATCATCCGGGCTTTCAAAACCAGGTATGGAATCTTTCTAAAAAATTTCATTGATTCGGTAGGAGTACTTAGTATAACACACGATACCTTGAAAGCGCGAAAATCGGAAGATATAATCGAAAAGCGGTTATCGGAATCGACAGGAAAAATATTAGCAGAATTGGAAAAGATGACAGCGGATTTAAGGCAAATTATTGAAAGTGATACGATTCAGGCTATCGACAATCTAACAAAAGACAAAGATTTTTTAACAATTTAACTTAAAGGAAAAATTACAATGGATAGTTTAACGGAAAGACGGCTAGTAGGGGAAATTCAAAATTACTCACGGATGCTTGCTCAAGACCTAAGCAGCATGAGCAGCAACCTTGAAAAACATTCCGAATTTGCCGAGGGAATGAATTCAGATAAATTTGGTGGCTCAATGATTGGATTTAAGACCAACATCGTTAACCAGATGCAAAATTTGAATGAGACCTTAAAAAAACTTCAAGAATATTTAGGCGAGTCTCAAAAAATTTTGAATTTAGATGGATTGGACAATTTAAACGAGGAATATTCCGAAAAATTTTAATTTATAGCTGCCGGCGAAGGTTTGCGAAGGCTTACCTTTTCAACTTTGCGAAAAATAACCGGCAGCAACTTTAACGAGGAACTTATTATGAACGAAATTAACGACATTGGTTTTTCAATTCGCGCTAGGATACTTCCACAGATCGAGGGAGTAAACGAGCTTCAACAGAACTTAAACAACATAATCGGTCAGGATGGCTCTGGTCGAGCAAATCCAGGAACTGGAATACCATCTCTTCCCAATACAACATCCGGAGGGGAATCGCCCGGAGTTCAGGCAGCGTTAACACCTTCCCAAATACTCTTAATTGAACAAACACAAGAATTTCTCAAGAGATCAGGGCTTGAACAATCGCTTAAAGATATTCCCAATAAAATGGGTCAAAATATAAGTGATGTGGTATCATCCCCGGAATTCCTTAAAACATTAAATCCTCAACAGGCTAAAGATGCGGGAGAATGGCTTAGATATAACCAGGGGCTTTATGAACCGCTTAACGATAGAATCAATGAAACACTTCAGGACTTAAACGTAGATCTTTCAGCGGGAAAACTCACAAAGAGTCAGATAGGAAAATATTTAAGAAAATTTGAACGGATAAAGTCAGCCACTGACGAAGTCGGCACAAATTTAGTAACAGATGCTTCAAGTTTCATTCATCCTGATCAAGAACACCTGGAAATGTTAAGATCGACTATAAGTGCAAGCAAGGATGATGTAGGAGCGAACATTGACGAGGTTAAAAATAAATTTATCGGACTATCGACAAGCATAAACGATGTAAGTAAAAGCACGAAAGAGGCACATGAACAGACACTAAGTTTCTTCCAGCAGTTCCAGAAGATGGGAGCCTTTGCGTTAGGTGGTGAAGCAGTAACTTCGACCCTTGATTATTTAACAACGACTGCAGAAATAGCAGCCAGAGGAAAGACGGCATTTGATTTGACTTCCCCAATGTCAATGTTCACCGAAAGGACAGGTTTTGAGACTTGGAAAGATATTAAGGAACGCACTAGGGATTATCAGCTTTATGGAAGACTTGCCGGCGGAGTAATAGGAGCGTTAATTCCCGGAGCTGGTCCATTAGGATTTATTGCAGGCGGTTATTTCGGCGACCAGATAGGTGAAGGAATAGCAAAACAGTTTAATGTTCCCGAACAAGCAGAAACCGAAGAAAAGTTAAAATAGTTAAACCAAAGTTATGGAGCTGCAGCGGGATTGGTGGAGGGCGCAAGACCTTACGAAATCGCTGCACGTCAGATGAGTATCCGCTTTGGCAACAATATGAGAGACCCGGGAGGATATTTAGGCTATGACGCTGACCGATATCTAAAAATGAGATCAGCACTTGCAGAAGGATTAGGCAGAGAGGACATCGGGCTTGAGAGACAGCAAATAGCTTTTGGACGGTCAACAGGATTAAATCCGGAAGACTTTGCGCAGTTTAATGTTGTGCAAAGGTTAGGAGGACAAAACTATAATGCTCAATACCTTACCTCAGTTGAGCAAATGACGAAACAGGAATTTGGAAAAGACGCGGATAATAAGAGGATTATTGATGTCTTAGAGGCTATTAAAGAAATCCAAATGAAGCAACTATCCCTTGGAGTGGATAGCAAAACGGCGATTGAATTCGGAAGACTTCCGGAACTTCTCTTAGGAGTAAATAACCCATTAGGACGTATGGGAGATTTAGGATCGCAAACATTGCAAAGTTTGTCTACCCTAGGAACCGCAAATTCACCAGCACAAGAAGCAATGCTATTTCAGGCTTTAGGGCAAAACGGAATGTTCGGAGAAAAGGGATACCTTGCTAATAAGACCAGAGGCTTTTGGGATCCTGAAAACTTTAAAAATATTATGGAAACCTGGGGTAAAGACTTCGCGGGAAATGAAAAAGGAGCCGAAGCAGCTTTATACAATTATGCTCCGGGGATGAACGCAGAGTCCAGGATTAAAGTTGCAAGACTTATAGCCGGGGAAAAGATAGATGTCGTAACTAGCCGTAAAAATGAAAATGGGAATCTTTTAGACACACATGAAGAACTAGGCTTAAGTGATTTCCTCAAAAAAATGGCAGAACCATCCAAACAAGCTGCAGAAGAAATTAAAAAAATGTTTGGTGACGCATCAAAATCAGCAACAGATTATGAGACTACAGAGCAGCGGATCAGACAAACGAATTTGGAAGCTGCCGAAAAATTCAAGGAAACAATTTTAGACAGCCAAAGACTTCAAGCTACTTTTTGGAATAATATGGCGCGCTCTGAAAAACTCCAGGAAGGGATTCTCGAATCAGTCAAAAAAGGCTATGATCGGCTAAACGATTGGATGGTTGAACATGGTTTTATCTCAGATCCGAAACAAATCCAGGCGGATTATAGTAATAAAAAATATAACGCCTTATATGAACAAGCGCAAACAATGCTTGGAGATAACAAATACAACCCAAAAGACCTGCAATCCCAGGGAAAATCTATAAATGATTATGAATCCTATCTTGCTAAATATATTTTTGAACACAATCCAACCTATGAACGACAAAACGGGAAAGAAGGACTGGAATATATTCTTAACCGGCTCAAGGCTAATCCCCAGATAGACAAGCTAAAAGATCGG
>JAJYSI010000210.1:4661-6352 GCA_021793635.1 Bacteroidota bacterium | reverse complement strand
TACCGCATCATTAGTTGCTTTTATAGGGTAATCATGACTAGAAGATCGGAAGGCAGATCTTTACTTCCGATCTCTTCTTTATACTAGATCGTCCGGTTTATGTAGTTAATAAACCTCCGGCAGTAATGCCTGCTTAACAATGTTCGGGATTAATTTTGTCCCGTAAATCCTTTTGGATAGCTGCGTACGTTATGTCCGTACTTCAACTGTTCTTCCATTCTGCATGACCAAACAAGCTTACCGTTCCAGACAGTAATATCCGGGCAGCCGTCGCACATGTTCTGCCTGCCGTCCTCAAGAAAATCTACCGGCTGAATAATCATTACTGATTGATAATGAAGCTGTTTAAAAATATTTAACGGATTCTTTAAGAAATTTTTGGCAGTCTTTCTTACTTTCTTATCGAATGGACTAAGCAGCAGCATCGATTTGCCTTTCTTAGTCATCTTGGGTTCGGAATATGCAAGATATCTATCAAACAGCATGTGGTGACCTGCTTGAATAATTTCCATCGCTTTCTTCCCCATATAGCCGTAAACTTTTCCCTTCGTACCAAGCCTTCCTGTAAGCAGCCATTTAAATGAATCCGGCTTCTCGGATCCATTTAGGTAAGCACATGGATCAAATTCCGGATCAACAGTTCTTAAAAGCTCAACTATCTCATCCGCTTTGATGTCCGTACGCTCTTCTACCTCTTCATTATAAACCAGATCATCCATATTTATCTTTTTAGGTCCGATATAGAAATCCATTAGGTTGTTGTTAACAGCTCGGTAAAGTATAAATACCATAACTTGAACTATATCGATATTGTCTACCGCCCATTTAGCCATCTCCGGTATATACTTCATTGTATCTTCATAAACCGTGGAGTTGAATGAGCAAGAAATATTTCCGGCATCGGCAAGCATGCGGGCGTATTGGTAGCGCAGTTCATTAAGCTGAATTTCGTTTGCATCCTTCCAGCCGGGTCTGCCTTGCTTACTATCTATATGAAATGTAAATCCGTAAACACCGGCTTTCTTCAGTTCAATTAAAAGCTCTTTGGTTAAAGCAAGACCGTTAGTATTCAAAATAGGTTTTAAATTTCTCTTCTTAACTTCGCGGACTATTTCAACAACATCCGGATGAGTAAGAGGATCTCCGCCTGCAATTGATACTCCATCAACCTTTCTTAGCCTTGTAAAGACGTCAAGCTCCTGACGGATAACGTCAATCGGCTTATGGCTGTCTTTTTCATTTTGACGGTAGCAGCCATCGCATGCTAAGTTGCACTTTGCAGTAGGTTCAAGCCATGAAATAGAGTTGTCGGCAAGGTTCCAGGGTAAACGATAATAATCCAGGTGATTGAGCTTTGTCATAAAAATGCCCCGTGTAATAGTTATAAAAATAGTTTACTTTTTTTTGTCTAATAAATTAAAAGGAAATACTAATAAGATAATTTTCTTCAAAAATATTTTGAAAGGATTAAGGCGTCGCCTTTTGAAATCTTATTATTACCGGGAGTAAAGTACAATATTCTTTATTTTATTTCAACAGGCGTAAAGAATAAAATTAACGGGCAATTTTATTTAGGCAGAGAGAAATAAAATGCAGAGCCTTTCCCAATGTCTGATTTTAGCCAGATCTTGCCGTTATGCTTTTCTATGATTTTTTTTGCTATGCTTAAACCAATACCGCTGCTTTTATAA
>JAJYSI010000210.1:0-4651 GCA_021793635.1 Bacteroidota bacterium | reverse complement strand
CATCATTTTTCTCAAGTTTTTGGAACATAGAAAAAATCTTATCATGGAAATGCGGCGCAATACCAATCCCGTTATCCTCAATTTTGAAAACCCATCTTGAATTATCTTCATTATAGGAAATGTTGACGAAAGGAGGTTCGGTGGCGTGAAATTTAACTGCATTACTAATAAGATTCTGGAAGACGAGAAGAAGCTGTTCACTATCTCCAATCACTACTGGTAATTTGCCGCAGTAAATTACGGCATTATTTTCTTCAATAATGTAATGCAGATTAAAAAGCACTTGCTGCATTAACTCACTGCAATCTACTCGCGAAGGACTGAAAGCAAGTTTTGCAGTGCGAGAGTAATTAGTTATACCTCGGACTAAATTCTGAATTTGAAGAGCACTTTGCAAAAGTGTTGTTAATATATAATCAGCTTCTAAGTCTATCTTTCTTTTATACTTTTGCCCAAGCATCTGCGAGTAACCTATTACTTTTGCAATCGGTTCCTGCATTTCATGCGATATAATGCTGGAAAATTGTTCAATATCTCTGTGGGATGAAATAAGCTCATCCATAGTCTTTCTTAATTGAACTTCTGCTTGTTTGAGTTCACTTATATCAATAATAGTAACAAGACAGTTCTCATTGTTAAATGATTTTCTGCCTTCGGCATAGACAAATAAATGAGAATTTGAGTCAGTGATTAGTTCTAATTCACATTTAGACTTTTGGTCCTTTTCAAAAATATTCTTTAAAAACAAATTAAAACCAATACGTGTATTTTCGGAAACGAAGAAAATGAAATTAAATTTTAATCCGAGCAAATAGTGACGTTCCTTTTTGAGCAAGTCGGCACCGGTTAGATTGACTTCTAAAATTATTCCATGTTTGTCTAAAGTAAAATAACCGGCAGGAGAAAAATCATAGAGCATTACATATTTATCGAGAGCATCTTCCAATTTTTCCCTTGTAATATTTAATTCTTCGTTCTGAAGCCTTAATTCTTCACTGTGAACCTGAAGCTCATGGTAAAGAACTAAAGTATCATGCTTAGAAAGGGGCAGATTAATCTCATCTTTCAGTTCTTTAAGATTATTTTCTGCTTTTCTTCGGAGGGTAATCAACTCATCATCATTGATTTTCTTTTTCATCAAAGGTCTTCTCACATTAAATCGTAAATAAAATAAATCATCAAAGCGAACCTAAAAACAATCTAACCTATAGTAATCAGATAGAACTGATTTAAAAATGCAAAACTTCAAAAAATTAATATCAAACACATAACGTAAAGAATTGGGAATTGGTCTCATACAAAAGAATCTATTGTCGTCAGGAAATGTTTCAGGTGTGTACTTTCACGTTCTCTTCATAAGTACTGAGCAAAGCTATTTCTTAATATCTAGTAAGTCAATGTTTCTTTGAAGTTTTATTTATGATGATTGATTTATAATACACAAATTGCTCTGTGTAAAGGTGGTACACCAGCTATCGAAAAAATCCTAAGAGGAATTTAAAAATATGCAATAAGGAATTATTCTTGACTTTTGTTTCTTTATTTACGAAGTTGTTTAACGAAAAGATTAATATAAAAAGATGCGGGATTTCATTCATTAAATAAGTTCAATTTACGGTTGTATTTATATCCAGGCTGGATTTGCTGTGATACCTTTGATCATTCAGCCAAGTACTGATTTCAAAGAGTGAGCGTGAGGGAGACACTAAAATTACTTTTTGAAACGGGGGTTCCATCTTAATTCGATTTGTCAATTACTCAAAATAAAATTTAAGCGTTATAAAATCAGATGAAATAAATCAATTTAAAATTATTTTAGGAATTAAAATGGGAAGAATAGAAAGAACTAATAACTTGCTTCCTAAATGTACGACAGGAATTAAAGGGCTTGATGAAATTACCGGAGGCGGTATACCAAAAGGGCGACCGACTTTAATCTGCGGCAATGCAGGCTGCGGAAAAACTCTAATAGCAATGGAATTTATAGCAAACGGTGCAGCTTATTATAACGAGCCGGGTTTATTCATTGCATTCGAAGAGACAATTGAGGAACTTAAACAAAATTTCTTTTCGCTGGGATTTAACCTCAGCGAACTAATAAAGAAAAAAAAGATTATTCTCGATCATATTCATATTGAGAGAAGTGAAATTGAAGAAACCGGTGAATATGATCTTGAAGGTTTGTTTATCGGAATTCAAAACGAGATAGAAGAAATAGGTGTAAAGAGGATTGTGCTTGACACTATTGAAGTCCTTTTTGCAGGTCTTTCTAACGAAGCTATTATTAGAGCTGAACTGCGGCGTCTTTTCAAGTGGCTAAAGGATAAGGGCATGACAACCATTGTAACCGGAGAACGCGGCGAAGGTAAGCTTACAAGGTTTGGCATAGAAGAATATGTTGCTGATTGTGTAATTACTCTTGAAAATAGAGTTAATGAAAGACAGGCTATCAGAAACCTGCGCGTTATAAAATACCGGGGCTCTTCTCACGGAACGAATGAATATCCTTTCTTAATAAATAACAACGGTATCTCGGTACTTCCGATTACTTCTGTTGGTCTTGGACATGAGGCTGCAAGCCAATGCATTTCTTCCGGCATTCCGCGTCTTGATACCTTGCTTAACGGGAAAGGATATTTCCGCGGCAGCAGCATATTGGTTGCTGGCACTGCAGGCTCCGGTAAAACAACAATTGCAGCGCACTTTGCTGAAGCAGCCTGCAGGCGCGGTGAAAGGTGTATCTATTTTGCGTTTGAGGAATCATCCAGCCAGATTATACGTAATATGAAGTCAGTTGGAATTAATTTTGACCCGATGATTAAAAAAGATGTTTTCAAATTTCAAAATAATCGTCCCCAGCTACTTGGGCTCGAAGCTCACCTTCTTAATATGCATTCGCTTGTAGATGAATACCAGCCTTCCGTAATTGTTGTTGATCCCATAACCGCAATAGCAGAAGTGGGAGATAAGAAAGAAGTACGGTCGATGCTAATGAGGCTGATAGATTATTTCAAGTATAAAAAAATTACGGCAATTTATACCAGCCTTGCGCATGCAGGCGATACACTCGAAAAATCCGAAGTGGATATTTCATCTTTAATGGATACTTGGATTCAATTGAGAGAACTTGAAAGCGGTGCAGAGAGAAACAGGGTTATGTATATTTTAAAATCACGAGGAATGGCTCATTCCAACCAGTTAAGAGAATTTCAGATTACCAGTTCAGGAGTTAATCTTATTGACGTCTATCTTGGAACAGACGGTAAATTGATTACAGGCTCCTCAAGAATTGTACAGGATGAAATTGATACTGCAGAAAAGATAAAACGCGGGCAGGAGATTGATAAAAAGAAGCGGCAGTTAACGGTCTTAAAAAAAGAAATGGAATCCCAAAATGAAATGATGCGTACAAAACTTGAAGCTGAGGAAAGTGAATTGAATAAAATTATTGAAGAGGCAGAATTGCGCGAATCGGTATTTCTAAATAACCGGAATAAGATGGCAAAGAAGCGAAGAGCGGATAATCGTTAAGCGTTATTCGTTAACGAAGCCCGTATTGTAAGGTGTCTTGCGTTAATCGGCATCGAAGCCGGTACCGCAAAGCGCTTTTCGTAAATCATCGAAGTCATTGACGCGCAGAGCTACCAAGAGACGAAACATGCATCGTAACCGATGGATGCTAAACGAAATTAATTATTTTGAAAACAACGCGGGAGTAATATGGCTAAAACAAAATCAAAACCTGAAAAAGTATGGACACTCCGTCTTTACGTGGCAGGACAGACTCCGAATTCCTTAAGAGCATTTGACAATTTAAAAAAGATTTGTGAAGAATATCTTCATGGATTTTATAAAATTAAGGTTATAGATCTTTTGAAAAATCCTAAGCTGGCAAAAGGAGACCAGATATTTGCGGTACCTACTTTGGTAAAAAGAATTCCAACTCCGATAAAAAAAATTATAGGCGACCTTTCCAATAAGGAAAGAGTGCTTGTGGGACTTGAAATTAGACCGAAGGATTGACATTATCCTTTACCTTTTCTTATGAGAACATGTTAGTTGTAAAAATGTCAAACAAACATTGGCTATTGACTGCATACATCAAAAAAATTTAGATTGGCTGATTATGAATAAAAGTAAAATGTTTTGTAAAGAAACAATTATATTTAATATATGAGGGTGTAATGAAGAAAAAAGCCAAAACAAAATCCGTAAAGACATCAACCGAAGAATTTGAACAAGCAATAAGCGGCAAGAATAAAAAAGAGAAATATCATCTAAAATTATATATAACTGGAATGACTGAATTATCGATGAGAGCAGTGGAAAACATAAAGAGGATTTGCGAAGAGCATCTTAAAGGCAGGTACGTACTTGATATTATCGATATTCATAAAAACCCGGTGCTTCCCAAAGGAGAGCAGATAATTGCCGCACCAACATTAATTAAGAAGATACCGCTGCCGCTTAGACGGTTTATCGGCGATCTTTCAAATACCGATAAAGTGCTGCTTGGTCTTGATTTGAAAAAAGAAGAATAACTTCTTCTTTTATTTTTAAATAGAATAGGACAGTTTGATGACCTAAAATTTTGATTCGATGGTGAATGCGAAAATCTCGTTTGGTAATAATCTATAAGGAGAGTATATGA
>JAJYSI010000209.1 GCA_021793635.1 Bacteroidota bacterium | reverse complement strand
CCGGGAATGACCTCTTCACTTATTCTTCCCAAATCTATATAGAGATTTGCGTTTGGAGGCAGCGGCGTATTTGGATCCGATTGCACCCAAAATTCTATATACTGAATATTCTGCTCTACAAGATTATTTGCAGCACCAGACAATACTCTCATCATTCCTCCCCAGCTCTTTTGCGGATCGGACCTAAGATTTGCTGGATTCCAATTATAAGTTCCTGGTGTGTCGGGATCAAAAACAAAATCCATTACAGGAACTTGCTGGTCTTGAGCGGCTGCTTGTTTTCTATTTCCCCAAATATCTTGAATAAGAACATTGGATGGTGTAATAGAATACCACCAGGCTCTGGCTTTATAAGGCATCTTTTCCAACGGATCAAGTCCCGGTAAAAATTCGAGCGAATCCGGCGGACTTAAATCTTTCCAACCGCCGTACGAAACGCCGATCGGAATAATCTTTTTCGCGCCTTCAAAATCATCTATGTATGCTATGCTCTGACCATTATCTCCGGTTATGGTGCTTTTTAATGTATTAGGATTTGGATTCATCCTTGCATATTCTCCGGCAAGAGATATACTCGACATTTGCTTTGTGGAAATGATATGGTCAAGAGCGCTGGTTACAAACGGAAGATCAGCACTTGTATTAAAATCAACTCCCATTATTGTATTGCTCATCGGTTCTTCGCCGATTCTAACTTTATCATTTAACGTTTGCTGATTAAGATTTAATATAGAAAATCCTAACTTTGTTCTATCCGATATATTAAAAATTCCTCGGGCACCTAACAATGTTTTTGATGCAAGAGAAAACAAATCGTTTTGTTCATATGTTATGCTTAGATTAGCTCCCGGAATCAGAGCATCGCGGTTTAGAATTGTTACTTGACCTACATTATAATCTACAGTATAATCAACACCGTTTACAAGCTCTCTTCCGTTTAGAGTTACTTTTACGGAGTTTTCTACAACGTTAAATCCAATATTATAAGTTGAAGTAGCTTCGCCCGAATATTGACCGTCAATCTCCCATCTATCGTGCAATTTATCCTGAGTAGCAAAAGTTTCCAGCGTATCGTAAACCGACTGATAGGCTAATGAATCAGGAATACCGGAAGGCAGGTCTTTACCGAACGGCTCAAGCGTCGGGAAAATAACTTCGCCGACATCCGGCAGAATAGTTACTCCGGGGTTCCAATCAAAATTTCCATCCGGATTAGGATTTCCGCTGTTGTCGTATTTATCTAAACCAAATGCATTCAGCAATTGGATTTGCTTCCCGTTGTCAGCAGTAAGAACATTAACCGGATCGCCGACGGGCGGATCATATTTAATATCTAATTTGAATCCCTGCTGCTTTATGTTTGATGCATTCAAAGGATAAATATTTTTAAGTAAAAGTTTCCACGCTTCAGAATACGCACCGCCCGGTCTTAGGTTATCAGGCTTAACCAGCTTAAGAACGAGAGTTTGGTTATTAACAGTTGAATCCGTATTTCCGGCGTTTACAAACTCACCGTAAAAAATATCATCATCTGCACTCGGACTCCCTCCCTCAATTCTAAACGCAACTGCAATTGCATCTTCATCTTGAATCTGAGTATTGAAGGTAATATAGCCGGTTTCCGGATGATAAGTATAATCAATATTAGGTTGAAGCATTATAAACCTGCCGGAATATTCTAAGCCGGGAGTTGGATTATTAATTTGCTGCCTGAGGCTATCCGGATAAGTCAAACTTTTATTTGTTGCTACCGTCAATCCGGGTAGGTTCATATAGGCATTTACAAATCTTTCTTTAGATTGATCAACCGTAATTGTATTAACTGATTTCCAAACCTGGATATCTTTTATTGTCCAATAAATATTATTTTGGTTAAGTATTGGAGTAGCATTTCCGTAACGATTATTGAAAAAGTTAAAATCCTTGCTTGGATCAGTTTTATTTACATTTGTGTCAGCATAAACCGTATCGACAAAATAATTATTAGTAGCATAGCTATAGGCTCTGATTGAGAAAGTCTGCTGCGTAGAACCGCTGTTTACCGCAACAGTTTTAGTCTCGCCTTTTTTCTGGCTGGCAAGAGTTGTAAGTGTTAACGGACCAAGCTTCATTTCAGCCTTAATTCCGAAGAGAGCATCGCTGCTTCCGACAAGCGGAGAACCTTGCAAAGAAACGTTACCGGCTTCAACACTCTGAATAATTTCATCTTCGTATCCGGTATACTTTATATGAAGCTGGTTCTGATATTCAAACGTTCGCTCGGTATTCCAATCGGCGCTGATATTTAATTTATCGCCGATAGTTCCATCAACATTTATTTGAACCTGCTGCTGAAAATCCGGTTCGCTCTGCGTATTTCCTAACTGGGAAGTTGTAACGCCTTCGGTAGTTGTACTGCGCCATGCGCCGTGAATATCTACAGCGCCGCCGATTCTCAAACTAATTTTCGGCTTTCCGAAAATACTAAGAACACCGACACTTGGAAGCGGAATTTCAAGATTCGTAATATCCTTGATCAACTCTCCCAATTCTTTTTTATTGCTCTTAACTTCATAACCGCCGATTAAGGTATTCCAATCTTTCTGTTCATCCAAGGCAAGCTGAAGTTTAAGGTACTGGTCTACCGGTAACCTTAATAAAATTTTCGGCTTTTCGCCGGCAACAACTTCCCGGATTTCAACATACTTTCCGGTAGAATCAATGGTAACTGTTCTTGTTGTCCCTTGAGTCGGCTGCGCAAAAAAGCTTGAATGCTTTTGCAGGCTAAGCGTTACGTAAGGCAGATCAGTTCTTTTGTATTTGAAATATTTCAAACGAGCCGTGGAATCAATTGCCATTGAATCAACTTTAACTGTATCTAAAGCTGCTTTTAATGAATCAGCTTTTAGAGTATCCAAAGAAGTTCTTAATGAATCTTTTTTAAGAGAATCTATTGGTATTAAATTCGGAGATTTGCCCAGCTCGATATTTTTCTTTGTAGAATCAGCAGCCGGAGTAAGCGGGATTTTAATTGATTTGACTAATTGCTGCGCACTAGGATTCTCATCTTGCAAACCAGATGGATTGCGAGCAGACTCATCGAGATGTCTGTAATATTTATAAAAGACATCAATCCAAATTGATGGAGTAATTTGGGATTCGTAAGGGGAAACGAAACCGAAATTAATCGAAGCGTAGAAAATAACAGCCCCGGTTATAAGAGCACGGAAAATTTCCCAGATCAATTTTATTTTATTCGAACTAATAAGGATTCCTTGTTGGAATTATTATTAACAAAAGTTAAAGTAAAAAAAACTATATAAGTCCTCCTATAATTGTTGGCAAAAAACATTAAATAAAAACCGGCTAAATATATAATCTTTAGCAGAGCGAATCAATTTATAAATAACAAAAAATTTACTGCTAATAATTTATAAAGAGCTCAAAAAATAGACCACCGACAAAAGTTATACATAGTATTTAATTAGTCGATAAATCTTGTCAACTTTCTTATTATTTTTTCATGGCGCGGGTACAAGCTTAAAAGAATATTGCGGTTCCCTATTTCAAAATCATCGTAATCAAACCCCGGGGCAACGGTACATCCTAAAAGTGCATATGAACTCTTATCTAAAACTTCGGCTCCAAACCAGCTATTTCTTTTGATCGTCACCTGATGAAATTCCATTTCTTCTAAATTTTTTCCAAGCAAAATTTCCGATATTTGTCCATCATTCGCAAGTATATAAATTTTGACCCCACTCCCATCATAAAAATGCCATGTCTCGTCGGACTTTATCCTATGAAAAGTTGAGACCTGATCGCCTTCCATTAAAAAATAAATAGAGGTGGAAATAGATCTTTCACTATTATATCTTTTAGGAAGACTTTCCTGGTTCAGCTTTTCTTCTGATCGATAAACCTCTCTAAAATATCCTCCTTCCGGATGCGGAATCAGATTAAGCTTTGAAATATAGTAAGCGGCTTTTTGGTTCATCAATCATTTTTTTTAGTTGACAAAAATAATATTCTAATTGAAGTTACGCAAAAATAATTATAGCTAAAGATGGCATCTTTTACGGAGAAACTAATAATTCATTATAAAAAGGTAAAAGTATTTTTATCGAAAATTCATTAAGAATTAAAGATGATTTCTATATTCTTCCGAAGATGAAGATTCAAAAATAAAAAGCGTGCAATCTTTGTTATTTAAAACTCAGATTACACGCAGATAAAAGTAAGAAGAAAAACTTCTTTAATTATCTTTTGTCTAACAGAACATACGAACGCTTTGTTGCGCCGGTGTAAATTTGTCTCGGTCTGTAAATTCTTACGCCGGGGGTTTCTCTCATTTCTTTCCAATGAGCAATCCATCCGGGTAAGCGACCTAATGCAAACATAACGGTAAACATGTTCGTCGGTATGCCGATAGCGCGGTAGATGATTCCGCTGTAAAAATCAACATTAGGATAAAGCTTCCTCTCGATAAAGAAAGGATCTTTAAGAGCAATCTCTTCAAGATTCTTTGCAATTTCGAGTAAAGGATCGTTCACGCCAAGCTGGTTCAGAACTTTGTCTGCAGAAGCTTTAAGAATTTGAGCGCGGGGATCAAAATTCTTGTAAACGCGATGTCCGAACCCCATCAACTTGAATTTTGATTCTTTATCCTTTGCTAAGTTGATATATTTTTTATAATCGCTACCGTCTGCTCTTATTTTTTCAAGCATCTCAATAACCTGCTGATTGGCGCCGCCGTGTAACGGTCCCCAAAGAGCGCAGATGCCTGCAGAAATAGAAGCAAATAAATTAGCTTCACTGCTGCCGACCATTCTAACTGTGGAAGTGCTGCAGTTTTGCTCGTGGTCTGCATGAAGAATTAATAAAAGATCCAAAGCTTCTTCAACAACTTTTGGAACTTCATAATCTTCAGACGGAACAGCAAACATCATGTGAAGCATATCGCCTGAATAGCTTAAATCATTCCGCGGATAAACGTACGGCTGCCCGATGGACTTTTTGTACGAGAATGCCGCAATTGTTTTAAGCTTTGCCAGCAGTCTTGTTATGTTAAGTTCTACGTCAGCGTTATATCCTGCTTCAGGATAAAATGCGGACAGCGAACTAACCATAGAAGATAAAATTCCCATCGGATGAGCAGTGCTCGGAAATCCTTCGTAGAATTTTTTCATTTCTTCATGGATAAGACTGTGATGAGTTAAATTGAAATGGAATCTTTCCAACTCAGCTTTGCTGGGAAGATGTCCGAAAATTAATAAAAAACTGACTTCCATAAAGTTGGAATTTTTAGCCAGTTCCTCAATCGGATAGCCGCGGTAGCGCAGTATACCTTTTTCACCGTCGATAAAGGTTATTTCGCTCATGCATGAGCCAGTGTTGCCATAACCGCTGTCAATAGTGATCGCCCCGGTTTTGCTTCTCAATTGAGTTATATCTATACCCACTTCACCTTCGGAACCGGTAAAAGTGGATAGGTCATACTCCTTATCGTGGAGTAGTAATTTCGCCGTATCGGTGAGAGTCAAATGATCATTTACCATTTTGATCCCCTCTACTATAATTGTTAATAAATTAGTTAATTAGTTAGATGATTGTTGTTACGAGAATGGAATTTTTCCATTTCCCTATTAAGATTATTTTTTTTTGAAGCTTCCTCCTTCTTGAACTTCCCGGCTTTTAACCGCTGGTTCAAAATATTTTATTTTTGTCTTGTAGAATTTAATTACAACAATTGTAACTGTCAACGAAATTTTTATAAAAAATGATAAACGTAAAAAGGCATGGGGAACAGAGGTAAATTCACTCCGCCGCAAAATCTTGTAATTTTTTCTCGATATTATCGGGATATTTTTATAATCATCTCAGAGGCCATTCTTCCGCTTTTAACCGCGCTCTCAATTGTAGAAGGCAGACCTGTATCTATCCAATCACCAGCAAGAAATAAATTAGAATATCCGGTAACAGTTTTTGGTCGCTTATTAAGAATTTTAGATGAAGGGATGAAAGTCGCACGTTTTTCTTTTATAATTTTAGAAGATTGGATTTGCTCTCTTTTTATCCCGGTAAACTTTTCCAATTCGCACACAGCCAAATCCAGTAATTCTTCCTTGGATTTTTCAATCAAGTCATTTGCATCGCTTATTACAATTGTTAGATGATCTTTATGATTAAATATCCAGTGAACCGGTGATTCAATTAAACCGTAAAAATTTTCTTTTAAGAAATTATCCTTTAACCAAAGATGGATTGAAAGGATTGATGAGTAAGTAAAATCTAAGTCTTTGGCTAAATCAATCTCCGGTAATATTTTTTTTAGTGAATATTCCGGGACTGCAGAAATTATGAAATCAAAATCAGTAATTTCTCTTTCCGAAGTATTCAAACTAATTACTTTATTCCCTT
>JAJYSI010000208.1 GCA_021793635.1 Bacteroidota bacterium | reverse complement strand
GTAAAAAGTTTAATAATGCCGAAGGGGAAAAGCTTTCCGTTCAACTGTTTAAAGATATAGTTGAAATCGAGGAGCACCAGGGCAAAGCCAACAAGTTTACCTTCAATCTCTCCAAAAAGAACTAACGAAGGTTCTGCGAGAGGTTTTAAATCTTTTGCCATTGCATCAAGCTCTTCATCAGTCATAGGGACAAAGCCCCAGTTAGGCGCCCAGGCTTTATTGTAAACGTATTTTACCTTTTCGACTTCTGATTTGAAATTCTTCATATCTAGCTGGGTAATAATTAAGCCAGATCTCTTTTGAGCTATTTCTGCAATACGTTTAACTTTTTCAGAAGCAATTACTTTGTGATTTTCAAGTTTGTAAGCATACAGGTCCTTAGCTTTTTTGAAGCCGTACTTATCGCAAAGATCTAGATAGTATTTCGGATTGTATGTCATTAAGATTCTAGGCTCATCCTCAAAGCCTTCCAGAAGCATTGCATATTCATCATTGCTCGAAGGATTTGCGGGACCGCGCATTGCGTTTAGTCCTTTGCTTTTCAGCCAATTCTTAGCGGCGTCGAACAAAGCATTTGCTACGGATTGATCATTAATGCATTCGAAGAATCCGAAGAAGCCAACCTTGTCGTTATGATATTTATTGTGGAGATCATTCTTGATTGCAGCTATTCTTCCTACTAATTCACCATCTCTTTCGGCAAGAAAATATTCTGCTTCGGCATGCTTGAAGAAAGGATTTTTTTCTTTGTTTAGAATTTTTTTCCTGTCCATCAGCAGCGGCGGAACCCAAAATTTATCTCCCTCATAAATTTTCCACTGGAATTTTATGAACCGCATCAGGTCTTTTGGAGTACGAACGGTAGAAATTTGCACGGAACTCATTTGCCCACCTCATAAAAATAAAGGCATACCATTCTGCTAAATGATATGCCTAATAGTGAAAAAGAAATTATACAATTAAATAAGTCCTAATTTTTTTCCTGTATCTATGAAGATATCCAGTATTGCATCCAGATGTTCATCTTCATGAGTTGCCATATAACTGGTTCTCATCATCTGCCTTCCCTGAGGAACGCCCGGCGAAATAAACACGTTTACAAAAACTCCGCCGTCATACAGCATTCTCCACATCTTGAAGGCTACGTCATCGTTACCAACTATAACCGGAACGATTGCGGTTCTTCCTTCGAGTACAGTAAAACCTGCATCCTTAAGACCTTTGCGCATTCTCTCGGCGTTACGGATAAGCCTCTGAACACGTTCAGGCTCAGCTTCAAGAATATCAAGCGCAGCCAATGCTGCTGCAACTGAAGCCGGTGTAGGAGAAGCGCTGAATATTAATGCAGGTGAATGATGTTTTAAATAATTTATTACTTTAGCTTCAGCAGCAACAAATCCGCCTAACGATGCAAATGTTTTGCTGAAGGTTCCCATTGTTAAATCTATTTCGTTTTCAAGATTGAATTCGCTTGCTGTGCCTCTGCCGCCTTTACCAATTACACCGACTGAATGAGCATCATCAACTAAAACTCTTGCCTGATATTTTTTTGCAATTTTGTTCAGCTTATCAAGTTCAACAATTTCGCCGCCGGTGCTGAAGACACCGTCGCTTACGATTAGTTTTCCGGCATCCAGCGGAAGCTTTGAAATTACTCTTTCAAGATCTTCCATATCGTTATGCTTGTAACGGACAAACTCAGCCGTTGCTCCTTTTGCCATTAAATTGCCGGCAATAATGCAAGCATGATTATCTTTATCGGAAATTACGTAATCGCCTCTTTGAACGAGAGTCGGTATAATTCCCTGTGCAGTTTGATAGCCGGTGCTGAAAAGAAGAACCGATTCTTTATTAAAAAATTTTGCGAGCCTCTCTTCAAGCTCGATATGCAAATCCAATGTCCCCGTTAAATAACGCGAGCCTGAACAGCCTGTACCATACTTTTCAACCGCTTTAATTGCGGCTTCTTTTACTTTAGGATGTGCAGTTAAACCAAGATAATTATTGGAACCAGCCATAATAACTTTTCTTCCCTCAATTTGAACTACTGGTCCTTCGTTTTCTTCAATAGGTCTGAAATAGGGATATAGCCCCAATGCTTTTACTTCATCTGCTCTTGTGAACTCATAACATTTTCTAAATAAATCCAATACGCCTCCTCGGTTGTTAACGAGAAAAAAATTTTAATTAAATAAGATTAATTTGTTAAATTTCGCCGTAAAATGTATGATTAAATGAAAAGAAAAACAAATAAAAATTAAAATGGAAAACAAAAAAATAGCGGTCGTAACAGGCGCAAACGGCTTTGTCGGAAGCCATTTAGTTGATCTTTTATTGAGTAAAAATTTTTCAGTAAGATGCATTACAAGAAAGTCCAGCAACCTAAGATGGCTTGATGGTAAAAGCATTGAAAATTATGATTGCGGATTGTCGGACAAAGAAGGACTACGAAAAGTTTTTGATGGTGCTGAATATATTTTTCATGTTGCCGGAGTAGTAAAATCAAAAACTCCGGAAGGATATTATCAAGGTAATGTTGAAACTACAAGAGTACTTCTCGACATCGCATTAGAGTTCAAGTCCTCTATTAAAAAGTTTTTAATAGTTAGCAGCCAGACCGCTGTCGGTCCTTCGCCAAATGGTAAGACGGTTGATGAAACTTCTGAATGCAAACCAATTACAACTTACGGTAAAAGTAAGCTTGCCGAAGAAGACCTTGCAAAATCATATATGGATAAACTTCCTCTAACAATCTGCCGCGCACCGGCAATTTACGGAGAGCGAGATACCGAAATATTTATCTTCTTCCAGACATTTAACAAAGGATTAATGACGACCATCGGCTTTGATGAAAAGAAATTGAGTTTACTTCATGTTGTCGATCTGGTTAATGGATTTTACCTTGCAGCTATATCCGAGAAATCGGCAGGTCAAACATATTTTATAAGCTCAGAAAAATTTTATACATGGGATGAAGTCGGTAAAATAACTGCAAAAGTTTTAAACAAGAAACCGTTGAAGATAAAAGTTCCTCACTCAATAGTTTATACTCTTGCAGCAATAGCACAATTCTTTGCTATGTTCAGCAGCAAGCCGGCAACGCTTAATATTGAAAAGGCGCGAGACATAACTCAGCATAGCTGGACTTGCGACACAACCAAAGCAATTAAAGAATTAGGTTACAGACAAAATATTTCTATTGAAGAAGGAATAAAGCGAACCTGTGACTGGTATAAAGAAATGAAGTGGATTTAAAATTTCAATTATTTTTTGCGCCTTCCTTTATCCAGGTTTTCAATCCATCTACCTGATTATTAGTAAGCGGTTTATAAGGTGAGCCGACCGGAGGCATTGGAGAAACTCCCGGCTTGCCTTCAACGCACCAGACAATTGAACTGTTATCGGGAAATCCGGGAAACACTACGCTTGGATCTGCTGTTGTACCAGCCCATGTTGTTAAATTTACACCGCCATCTGTTTCGCCATTGCCATGGCAATTAATACATTTAAGATTGAAGACCGGCTGGATATATTTTGAGTAGCTGACATTGGAACTAGGAATTATGGTGTTGTCAAGCTGGCCTGCAGTTACGGTATCTTTACAGCTAAAAAAAAGAATTGATACTGCCGTGATAAAGAAAAAAGCGAAGAGATATTTTGTGTTCATATTATTTTAAAACATTTAATACTAAAATAGACTGATAAAAAAGACTAAGCAACACAAAATTGACTAACCCCTAAAAGATTTTTCGAACTGATTCAGATTATTCGGTTGATTGAAATGGTAATCTTGATTATCTTTCGCAAGAAAATTTCGGGGCTATAGCTCAGCTGGGAGAGCGCTTGAATGGCATTCAAGAGGTCAGGAGTTCGATCCTCCTTAGCTCCACTTAATTCAAAGACTCAAAATAAATTTGAGTCTTTTTTTTTCAGAAAGAATTAAACAGTTTGGAAAAGGTAAGTTGAAATATTATTTTTGAGCAAATAAAAATTTAGGGCTCGTAGCTCAGTTGGTTAGAGCAGCTGACTCATAATCAGCGGGTCGGAGGTTCAAGTCCTTCCGGGCCCACTTCATATAAAATAAAGGCTTACAACAATTTGTAAGCCTTTTTTGTTTTAGACTGGCTACGATCTGGCTACGATTAAGACAAGAGCTGTAGATATAACTGAGTGGTAGACAAATTTGAATGACCCAATTTTTGCATTATTTCATAAAGCGGAGTGCCATTTTTAGATAAAAGACTGGCGTATCTATGCCTTAAATTATGAAATCCCCAAAGCTGAATATCCTCGTCAACCTTCTTCATTTCAGACAATTTATGATTAAGGAATTTAGGCAGTTTAGTCCATCTTCCAAATACCTTTTCATCCCTGTTATATTTTTTCCCTTTAAGGCAATCGGGCATTGGAACTTTCCTCGGAGTGAGATTGGAGTTCTTGCTCTTTCGAGTATAGAGGACTATTGAATCTTCTAACATATCCTTGCCGCTTAATCTCAAGGCTTCATTAATCCTTGCGCCGGTTTCCATTAAGAAATTAATCAAGAAAACCTGACCTTCATCGCACTTGGATTTCAAGTCTTCTATCTCTTGATCGGAAGGAATGTATTTAAGCCTTTTATCAATGGAAAGGAATTTTATTCCCTTACAAGGATTGACCGGATTAAGATTGTAGTTATCAATCCCGAAATTGAATAAAGCTTTATAGACTCTTATACGGGCATTGGCAGAATAGTTTTTCTTGCCGTCTGAAGCAAGCCTTTTAGCAGTCTGGTTAATGAAAGAATTTATATCGCCTCTGGTTACTTCATTGACCCAAATATCTCCTAAATAATCAAGAAGTTCGTTAAGATATTTTTTATTGTCCTTATGGTATGAAGAGCCTTTCTTAGTTTTAACTTCATCAAGCCTAAAGCGAATCAACTCGGATAGCTTCATATCTTCTTTCAGGTTCGGGAACCTGCGCCTTTCGTCCAGCTCTTTGTATTTGTCTGTCTCGGCTCGTTTCGCTTCTGACTTGGTTAAGAAAATACAAGGACTGAAATAGGTTTTGCCGTCAAATGAAAATTTATAATACCACTTGACGGACTTACTGAGTTTACGGTAGTACTGTGGCATTGTTTATTCTCCTTATATTGTTAAATTACTTTTGTGGAAAAAAATCGTTCTTAGTATGTGGTTGGTTTGGTGTGCTAGATTGTTGAATTAAAAGGAGGTTTGGAGAGCATAGGAGGTTTCTATGTCTTCCCCATATCTCACTATCAAAGAGGTTGCCCAATTGCTTGGACGTTCCGAAAAATGGTGTTACTTGAAAAAGGAATCCATACCGGGATATTTCAAACTGGCAGGCAGTATTTTCTTTGATAGGGAAGTTCTGCTGTCTACTCTCAAATCTAAAGCTACTAAAGCTAGACGATAATATCGCGCCCGGACGGCGTAATACCGCCCGGGAGCTTTTTATCGCTGGCAGATTATAGTTCCGCCGCATTATAACCAGCCCTTGCTTTTCGCTTCGTGCCTCTTTATTTCAAAGTCCTTCTTAGCTTCAAACGCTGCTTGTTTAAGTTTGTAGAGTTCTTTTTGTAGGTCTCTATTATGGTGCTTATAAGTAGGTTTGTGTGAAGGGGATTTTTTCTTGGGTGATCCGGCTACTTGGTGGACTATCTCGCCGCCGATTTGCGATAACTGGTGGGTGATTTCTCCTAATAACGATCTCATTTTAACCTCCGATATTTTTCGGAGATTAAATTATTTTATAGATTATAAAAGGTCATTGAAAATGATTGGAATAGATTGGCAAATATTCTAATGAACGGAATTTATTCTACTGAAAGTTGGTCAACAAATTTTTTTGCTTCTTCAAAGCCATGCGCTTCAACAGCGATTACTCCTCGGCAATTGTTCAAAGCTTTTATCCATTTAATCTGATCCTCGCTCGTACGCCCACCCTTGGCTCTTTTCATCTCAATAAACAATAATTTCTGGTTAGGTAAGACAATAAGCATATCAGGAACACCTGATCTAACACCGCTCATTTTGTTTTTCATTTTGATAGCCCAACTTTTTGTAAAAGTTTCCTGGGCTAACTTTGAAAATAAGTATCCTTTTAACTCAAGATATTGGACTAATAAACATTGTTCTTGATATTCGGTAAGAATAATTTGAGGCATAAAAAAAGCGTGATATATATATTATACCACACTTATTGATAAAATAAAAAATATATATATCTTATTTAGATGACTTGCGCCTATTGTCGTTCTTACATAACATCTGACAATTCTCAGATAATGTTTTGCCACCTTCAATCCAGGGAGTAATATGATCGCCCTCCATTTCGTTAAACTCAAAATGCTTTTTACATATAGGACAGATCCCTTTTTGCTTTTCATAGGCTTCTGTC
>JAJYSI010000207.1 GCA_021793635.1 Bacteroidota bacterium | reverse complement strand
AAATGCGATGCAGATTGTTTCTGGACAAAAAAATAAGAATTATTATTCCCAATCTTTAATTGATGCTTCATTCCAAAACGTTTATAACAAAACTAAGGAAATTAAATTTGAGAGTATTGTAAACTTCAGTAAAACCAAAAAATATCTTCTGTATGTCGGAGGTGTATTCCTTTTTTCTGTTATCTTATTTTTATTGATACCCAATATTCGAACAGCTTCTTTTCGTTTGCTAAATTATAACAAGGAGTTCATACCTCCTCCAAAATTCTCCTTATTTGTGTCACCCGGCAATTCTCAAGTAACTAAGGGTGATAACATTTCTATTTTAGTTAAAGTAAGCGGAGTAATTCCTCCAAAGGTTTTTTTAGCCATTAAGGAAAATGATCAAACAAATTTTCATAACCAGCAGCTTTATTCCGATTCCAGTGGAGTATTTAAATTCATTATGCCCGCTGTACGCAATTCTTTTAAGTATTATGCTGCTGCTGAGAAAATTAAAAGCGATGAATATTCTATTGATGTTATAAATCGCCCTATAATCAAAACACTTGATGTGAGCATTACTTCACCCCCATACTCAAAGATTGCTCCGATTAAACAAAAAGATAATGGAAACATAACTGCACTGCTAGGAAGTTATGTCGATTTGAGTATCTCTTCAACTAATGAGTTAAAAGCGGCACATGTTGAATTTGATGATTCTACAATGACAAAATTAGTCGCGGCCGGTTTCTTAGCAAAAGGAAGATTTAGAGTTAATAAGGACAATAATTACAGAATAATATTAACTGATGAAAGTAATAATAAAAACCTTTCTCCTATAAATTATAATATTAAGGCTTTATATGATGCCTATCCCACTATTGAAATTATTGCTCCTGATAAGGATGTCTTGTTAGCTAATGATAATCGCCTTCCATTTGACACAAAAATTTCAGACGATTATGGATTTACGAAATTACTCCTACATTTCAAGCTCTCTTCATCTAAAAATGAAAAACCAGATAAAGAATATAAAACCATTGAAATTCCTATTAACAAAAATCAAATCGAGCAAGAAGTAAATTACATTTGGAATTTGTCTTCCCTTAATTTATCAGCCGACGATATAGTTACTTATTATATGGAGGTATTTGATAACGATAATGTTAGCGGACCAAAATCAGCTAAGTCACCCTCTTTTACTGTGCGCGTTCCTTCCTTAAATGAATTATTAACTAATGCTGATAAAACTCAAAACGAAAGTGAACAAAACCTCAATCAAACATTAAAGGATGCAAAAGATCTTAAACAAAAAATGGACAACATTAGCCAGGAACTTAAACAAGATAAAAAGGATATTTCCTGGCAGGAGAAACAAAAAGTTCAGCAAGCGGTTGACCAATTTAAAAAGCTTCAAGACAAGGTTAATGATGTTGGGAAGAACTTGGAAAAAATGCAGCAGAACCTCCAACAAAATAATCTTATTTCAAAAGAAACACTTCAGAAATATATGGAACTGCAAAAGTTGTTTGATCAAATTGCAAACGACGATTTAAAGAAAGCAATGGAGAAGCTTCAAGATATCTTGCAAAATATGAACCGGAAGCAAACTCAAGATGCTATGGAAAATATGAAGTTTAACGAAGATCAATTTAAAAATAGCATTGAGAGAACTATGAATCTTCTTAAGAAAATACAAATAGAACAGAAAATGGATGAATTGGTAAAACGGACTGAACAAATAACCAAAGATCAAAATGAATTAAAGAATGATACTAAAAACAGCAGCGAATCAAACCAGGGTCAGAAAAATCAGCTAAGTAATAAGCAAGATGAAATTTCGCAGGATTTGAAAGAGATGTCAAAGCAACTGGACGAGCTCTCAAAGAAAATGGACGAGTTGAAAGATATGCCTAAAGATCAGCTTGCTAAATTGAAAGATCAATTTAACAAACAGCAAAATCTGGAAACTTCGGAGAAAGCTTCTCAAGATATAAAGCAAAGTAGTATGCAGCAGGCTGAACAAAATCAATCTCAGATTTCCGAAAATATGAATCAGATGAAACAGCAAATGCAGCAGCTTCAGAAATCAATGGCACAGCAAAGCCAAATGCAGGCTTTTAAAGATATGATGAAAATTACTAATAATCTTCTAACGCTGTCTAAAGATCAGGAGCAATTGCAAAAGCAAACTGAAAATATGAATCCGAATAGTTCTTCGTTTGATAAAAATGCCCGCGAGCAAAAGGAAATACAAAGTAATCTTGATAAAGTTATGCAGCAGATGTCATCTCTTTCGCAAAAGACTTTTTCTATTACTCCGGAAATGGGGAAATCTTTAGGCGATGCGCAAAATGAGATGAAACAATCAATGCAGGGAATGCAGAACCGGAACGCCAATCAATCTGCAAATAGCCAGAATAAAGCTATGGCATCGCTTAATGAAGCCGCCGAGATGATGAAAAACAGTATGGAATCAATGATGAAAGGCAGTGGGCAGGGTGGTGGTATGATGTCTTTGATGCAGCAGCTTCAACAAATGTCGGGGCAACAAATGAGTTTGAATAATTTAACACAGATGTTGCAAAAAGAGATGAGCGGAAATTTATCTGCACAACAACAAGCAGAGTTACAAAAAATTGCGCAGCAACAGGAAATGTTAAGGAAATCTCTTGAGCAGTTAAATAAAGAAGCACAAAAATCTGGAGAAACAAAAAAAATTCCCGCAGATCTTAACGATATCGCAAAGAAAATGCAAGAGATAGTAAAAAATCTAAACTCAGACAACTTAAATGAAAAGACAGTCCAACAGCAGGAGCATATTCTTTCACGTTTGCTTGATGCGCAGCGGTCTATCAACGAAAGGGATTTTGAGAATAAAAGGGAATCAATCGCAGGAAAAGACGAAGCCCGCCAGTCTCCGTCAGAACTCAATCTATCCAACCAGAAAGATATTAACAAAATTAAAGATGAATTAAATAAAGCCGCTCAAGAAGGCTACAAAAAAGATTATGAAGATTTAATAAAAAAATATTATGAGGCGTTACAAAAGGAGAATGTAAAAAATTAGACCGGGTCGATGTGAACAAAAACTTTGCTAATCTCCGGTAAGTCAGCAATTGCATTTTGTACTTCCAAGCCTATTTTATGGGAGGTTTCGGTTGTAACAGTTTTATCGACGTCTATATGTATTTCTATGTGAAATTTATTTCCTACATAATGAGATTTTAATTCATTTAATCCTATTACGCCCTCAATCTTTAATGCTGTGTTTGCAATTTCTAAAATAAGATTTTCATCTGCCGCTCTTCCCATTAAATAGTCAATATTTTCTTTTGCTATTTGGTAGCCTGATCTTAAAATAAATGTTGCAATAATTATCCCTGCAATACCATCCACGTAAGGCAATCCCATTTGAACCCCAAATATTCCAATTATGGAAAGTGATGAGGCAAGAACGTCGTTTAAGCTATCTACAGCGCCGGCTTTTAATGCGGGGCTTCTAAAAGTTTTGCCTATTCTCGATTGATATCTTGTAAGTAAAAATTTTACGAATATTGTAACAAAAAGAATTACATATACGAAAACAGAAATGTGAGTTTGGTATGGAGTTAATATTCTCTTTATCGACTCTTCAATCAGATTTATCCCAACAATGGCAGTAAAAAGGGCTATTAAGAAAACCGCAATAGGTTGAGCGGCATTGTGCCCAAACTGATGGTCACTATCCGGCTTTTTCAAAGAAACTTTTACGCTATACATTATAGCGCCGCTGGCGATAATATCGGTAAGTGAATTAATAGCGTCTGAAATAACTGCAATTGAATTTGATATTATTCCTGCAAACGCTTTAATAAAAAACAAAAAAATATTTACTGCAAGTGTCAGGCTTGCCGCTTTCTTTAATGATTTTGACATTACCAAGAAGATTTTGAAATTGAGTGATAAAATAATGAAAAATTAATGTAATTGACATTGATTCTTATTCCTCATGTAAATAATTTTGATATGAAATTAATAAATTAAAACGGGTTTATATTAAGAGGTTTAATAATGAGTTTAAGTCAAATAGCAAAATCAATAAGCGCTTCACCTACTTTAAAGCTAAACGAAAAAGCTGCTGTACTTCGGGAAAAAGGAGAACCGGTAATTCACCTTGGCGGAGGCGAACCGAAATCTAAAGTTCCAATGGATGCGATATTAGCCACAGCCGCTCATCTTAATACTGCTGAAATTAGGTATGCACCTGCCGACGGAATTCCGGCATTGAAAAAAGCAATCATTAATTACACAGAAGAATTTTATAACCGTAGAGTTGCTCCTGAAAATGTGATTGCTTCAGGCGGTGCTAAGCAGGCGATTATGGTTGCTCTTCAAGCAATTCTTAATCCTCAGGAAGAAGTTGTCTATCCAGCGCCCTATTGGGTTAGCTATCCTGAAATGGCTAAACTTTGCGGAGCAATTGGCGTTGCAGCTTTGCCGGAGGACGGAAGTTTTTATCCACGAATTCAAGATATTGAACAACGTGTCGGATCTTATACAAGAGCTGTCATTATCAATAGCCCTAACAATCCTACCGGTGCAATGTACTCGGAAGAATTTATTTCTGATGTTGTGCAGTTCTGTGAAAAACGGGACCTCTATTTAATTATGGATGATATTTACCATCGCCTAATTTTTGACGGGAAAAAACCTATCAACTGCTACAACTACACAAAAGATTTTTCAGAGAACTCAAAAATTATTTTAATAAACGGGGTTTCTAAGCAATATGCAATGACCGGCTTCAGGATTGGGTGGGCGGTAGGAAATAAAAAAGTTATCGAAGCAATGTCTAATATCCAGGGGCATCAAACTTCCGGTCCTTCAATTCTTCTGCAGAAAGCTGCGGTTGGTGCGCTTAACGGAGTTCAATCAAGTGTTGAAAATTTACGAGTAACATTGGAAAATAACAGGAATGTGATGATGGATCTTCTCAATTCTTTTGAAGGAGTGAAAGTTTCTAAACCGGATGGAACATTTTACTGTTTTGCAGACTTCAGCGCTTATGAAAAAAATTCAAATAAGCTTTCAGAATTTTTAATAGATAAGGTTATGGTGCTTACCGTTCCGGGAGCGGAGTTCGGCTTGGAAGGACATTTGCGCTTAAGCTATTGCGGAAGTATAAAAGAAATAACGGAGGGTATTGAAAGAATGAAATGGGCTTTGGATCCCAATTCTCCAAATGAACTCTATATCGGTGAAAGAAAATTAGTGAGGAATTGGTCATGAGTAAATATTTAGAATTCAGCACTCCCGCAAGCAAGGAAGCAAAAGAATTGGCTTCAGACTTTGGTTTGGCAAACAATGGTCTAAATTATCTTGATAGGGTCTATTGGAATCTCCCGAACTCTGCGCTTTATGAAGAAATAATTTTTCGCAATGAAGGTCATATTGCAAGTGAAGGACCACTTATTGTTAAAACCGGAAAGCATACTGCACGCGCAGCGGCTGATAAATTTATTGTTAAAGAAGAATCCACAGATAATAAAATTTGGTGGGGTGTTCATAACCGCCCAATCACTTTGGAGAAATTTAATTCACTCATGGCGCGTATTGAAGCTTATGCTCAGGGTGAAGAATTATTTGTTCAGGATTGCTATGTTGGAGCAGACCCGGAATACCGTATGCCTATTCGTATTATAACAGAAAAAGCATGGCATAGTTTATTTGTCAGAAATATGTTCATCACTACCAATAACCCGGATGAGTTAAAAAAATTTCTTCCTGAGTTCACGGTTATTGCAGTGCCTGGTTTTAAAGTTGATCCTAAAATTGACGGTACAAGAACTGAAACTGGAATCATTCTAAACTTCGAATCAAAAACAGCAATCATCGCAAATTCTCTTTATGCAGGTGAAATTAAAAAATCTATTTTCACTGTTCTAAACTTCTTGTTGACGTTTAAGGATGTGCTGCCGATGCACTGTTCGGCAAATGTCGGGAAGGAAGGAGACATTGCAATATTTTTTGGCTTAAGCGGTACCGGCAAAACAACCTTAAGCGCTGATCCGAAGCGACAACTTATAGGAGATGATGAACATGGATGGAGTTCGCGTGGAGTTTTTAATTTTGAAGCAGGTTGCTACGCTAAGGTAATTAGGCTTTCAGCTGAAAGCGAGCCGGAAATATTTTCAACTACTAAGAGATTCGGAACAATCCTTGAGAATGTAGTTTATGACCCTATTACACGGAAAATTGATTTGAATGAAGATTCTATTACTGAGAATACTCGCGCTTCTTATCCGCTTGATTTTATCCCTAATATCGTCACAAGTGGTTACGTCCAGTCGCATCCGAAAAATATTATTTTCTTAACTTGCGATGCTTCCGGAGTATTACCTCCTATTTCAAGATTAAGTCCCGAGCAAGCACAATATCATTTT
>JAJYSI010000206.1 GCA_021793635.1 Bacteroidota bacterium | reverse complement strand
AACTTGGAAGCCGTTATGCTTTTGCAAAGTCTAATTCTCAGTTAGACGAATTAGGCAGCAGATATGCTTTCGCAAAATCAAATTCACAGTTAGATGAACTCGGAAGCCGTTACGCTTTTGCTAAATCGAATTCTCAGTTAGATGAACTCGGAAGCAGATACGCTTTTGCAAAATCCAATTCACAATTAGATGAACTTGGCAGCAGATATGCATTCGCAAAATCAAATTCACAATTAGATGAACTTGGAAGTCGTTATGCTTTTGCTAAATCAAATTCTCAGTTAGATGAACTTGGAAGCCGTTATGCATTCGCAAAATCAAATTCACAGTTAGATGAATTAGGCAGCCGTTATGCTTTCGCTAAATCCAATTCTCAATTAGATGAACTTGGAAGCAGATACGCTTTCGCAAAATAAATATTTTTAGATAAAAGGCTTGCAATATAATTTGCCCCGGGAGCCTGTTCTTTAAGATCGTTAGCTAACTAAAAATTATATGGAGCCTTCAACGAATAGTTGAGGGCTTTGTTATTTTAAACCTCATCCCTTTATCCCTTCTCCTTAGTAAGGAGAAGGGAATTTTAAAACGGTGAGGTTGTAGAAAGTAAAGATTAAGTGGAAATGGGTTTTTAATCTTAATCGAAATTAGAATTTTATAAAATAAAAAAGGAAAAGGGCAGGAAGCAGTCCGATAATAATGGGAATAACATTCCCCTCTAATTTACTTATCGAAAGCTTTTATAAAGCTGAAAGGGAAAGAAGTGTAAATTCCAAAATACAAAACCAAATCGACAGACAAAATTCGGCATCTCAAAAATCAATTTATACAGACGGGCATAAAATAAAAGTTTTGGATTGCCTGCAAACAGAAATTCAAATACCAGATAACCAGCCAAGATTTAAAATTCAATTTTTATTCTTTTATAAGGGTAAAGTGGAAAGTAGAATAACATTCCGGAGTTGTAAAATGACAACATGGAATGATAAAACGTCAATTTGGAATCGTAAAATGACAGCTGGGATGATAAATCAACGATGCGGGATAGTAAAATGAGGATTTGGTCTCTTAAAATGAGAATAATTTTGCTAAAATGACGGTGTGGAGTGCCAATATGTCAATAAATTCTATAAAATGAGAGAAATTTTGGTAAAATGACGTTTTGGTTTATTAAAATGATAAACCGGAGGGCAAAAATGCAGAAAACGGTGAAAATGAGAGGTTGGGGGCGAAAAAATATGGTTTAATTGAAGCAGAAGGTAAATATGTCACTCCTAAAGGAGTTTTAGTTCTTTGGTTTTGTAGAATGTTAATAATATTTCACTCATGACGGAGTTGGAAAGTGAAATAATATCTGCCTAATGCCGGAGGCGTGGAATATTTCCGGGAAGCAAGCTGATTGAGAAATTAATATACCACTCCTAAAGGAGTTGTGGTGTTCTTTGTTGTTGTGGAATGTTAATAATATTTCACTCCTAACGGAGTTTTAGTTCTTTGGTTGGATAATGCGTTAATATTATTTCACTCCTTATGGAGTTCTTGTTTTTTGGTTTGGTGAATGGTTAATAAGATTCCACTCCCGACGGAGTTTTTATTCTGGTTGGATGATGCGTTATGAATATTCCACTTTTAGAGTTGGGATAGTTATTTACGATTGGAAGAGTTAATAATATTTCATTTCTAACAGAGTTGGGAGTCGGCAGTTGAGTGAGGTGTTAATAAGATTCCGCTATTAACGGAGTTTGATTGTTAATCAATATAATCTAAGAAAATATTTTTTAGAAATATTAGGTTAAGGAGGAACTTAGAAGTTGGCGGTTGAACCGAAGGTAAAATTTTACTGAAAGATAGCATGGGGATTAAGCGGATCTCCGCAGATTTTAAAATAGGAAAATACTTTATGGTCAGCCCCGGAGAATGAATTTAGAAGCAGATAATAACTATCTGTAATAACGAAGCACTGCAGCATGTTTTTAAGCGGCGGTGAGCAGGGAGAGAGAAAGGAGGTAAGAGCAATGAGCAATGATCAAGAGAATCATTTATCGATGTTCAAAAAAGTAAGAGACTTATTGAACGAAGAAGATGCGATTGTATCAGAGGTTCCGGCATTCAAGCGGGCGGCAGCTCAGCTTGGTGCAAACATAAAGCGGATAGAAGATATAAGCAGCGGCAAGGTAACGTTGAGCGAAGGCGATGCGGAAGTAAAGGCAGATAAGAAAGCCCGGTTAGCGCGTGCCGTGTATTTGATTTCGTCTGCTATATATACACACGCATTGGAAAATAACATGCTTGATCTGAAAAAAGCTGCGGAATACAGCGAAGCGGAACTTAGGCATATGCCCGAGGAAAATCTTCTACGTGTATGCCAAGCGCAGATAACACTTGCAAAAGGCAATGAAGCTACCTACGCGGACCAAGGCTTAACAGCAGATGAAGTAAGCGATGCCGAAGCAAAGCTGGCAGAATATAATGCCGCTATTTCGAAAAAGGGAAGCGACGTAAGCCAGGGTATAGCTTCGACAAAGAGCTTAGCTGACGTAATCGGCGAGACCAACGAGCTGATTACAAAGCGATGCGATAGCCATGCGCACCGGATGATAGAAAAGCAAGCTGATTTCGTAAACCGTTATCAGGCAGCGAGACGGATAATAGATTTGGGCGGAAGTCATGAAAGTAATGATAACGCGCCAGACAGTCCGACCCCGCCGGCAGCATAAGAACAAAAAATAAGGGGATAGTACAAAAATATGAAGCGGGCACTTCACTATGCAGGTGGATGTTGTCCGCTTTGTTATTTAAAAAAATTTGAGCAAGTAATAAAAATAATAGTTAAGTTACGCTTGCAGTTTATGGGACGCAGTAAGAGATTGCATGATGGCGGTAAGAATAGGTGAGCCCGTTTGAGCCGGGCAGGCAGGAGAAGACTATTAACAATGCATAATTTTTAATTTTCGGGTAAGCAGAGTTTTATAAGAATTCTATTTTATAATTATTAAGATATGGATAGTGCAGCCGGAGATATTGAAAGCAAAAAGCGGCTTAATATAAGCAAAGACAAGAAGCCTAAGCTGCTAGAGGAGGTGAGGAATGCGCTAAGGAAAAAGCATTACTCAATTAGAACTGAGGAAGCATATATAAATTGGATTAAGCGGTATATAATCTTCCATGGGAAAAAACATCCTTTAGAGATGGGAGAAAGGGAGATAAACCAATATTTAACACATCTTGCAGTGGAAGAAAAAGTTGCAGCTTCTACACAAAATCTTGCGCTCTGCTCAATTATATTCTTATATAAAGAAATATTAAAGAAAAAAATAAATGTACTTGAGATTGAATGGTCGAAAAAGCCGAAGAAGCTGCCAGTTGTATTTACAAAAGAGGAGGTAAAAAAGATATTAAATAATTTAAGGGGAACCGAATGGCTGATAGGGAATATATTATATGGCAGCGGATTAAGACTGATTGAGAGCTTAAGATTAAGAGTACAGGATATTGAGTTTACAGCAAATCAGATAATTGTGAGGAATGGAAAGGGCGGTAAGGATAGAGTAACGATGCTTCCGGCAATAGTAAAGGAGGCATTAAGAGCAAAGATAGAAGAAGTAAAAAAGCAGCACGATAAAGATATAACTAAAGGGCTTGGGAAAGTATACCTGCCTTATGCATTAGAAAAAAAGTATCCTAATGCCGACAAAGAATTTAAGTGGCAATATGTATTTACATCAGAAAAGCTATCGAAGGATCCCAGGAGCGGAATTTTAAGAAGGCATCATATCGATGAAAGCATTGTTCAAAAGGCAGTAAGGGAAGCAATTAAAAAAGCAGGCATATTAAAAGCAGGCGGATGCCATACACTAAGGCACTCTTTCGCTACACACTTGCTTGAGAGCGGAACGGATATAAGAACGATACAGGAATTATTAGGACATAGCTCGCTTGAGACAACTATGATATATACTCACGTAATAAATAAAGGTCCGTTTGGAATAAAGAGCCCGGCGGATAATTTGTAAGAAAAGTTTGTTGTTTGTGGGTTGTGGTTTATGGGTGGTTGGCGGGGCTGAGGGTGCGAAGCTGTGCGGTCTAACGTGTACAATTCTCGCGCGGCAGTATGGCACTGCCCTCACCCACCGCCCCTCTCCCAAAGGGCGAGGGGAGTTATTGACGAGGATGTAAGAAGAATTATAAATTTAAATTTGCCTAATGAACGATAAAAGAAATACAAGCAAAAAATTAATACCAGGCAAGCCGGGTACAAAAAAGCTAATTGAGCAATACGGTGAAAATCTATTTTGTGTACGCTATAGATATGATGCAGAAAAAAAAGTAAAATTTAAGACAGCAGAAATAATAATAGAAAGAGGCGTTTGGGATTCTGCAGGGAAATTAAAAGAAGAAAAGCAAGTAGAAATAAGAGTTGGATATAGTGAGACGGAATTGAGAGGAAAGGTAAAGGCAGCAGGCGGGAGATGGAATGCGTTGAAGAAAGTTTGGGAAATAAGCAATAGCGCGGCAAAGAATTTGGGATTAACAGAAAGAATAATAAAGCGAAGATGAGAGAAGAAACATTACTGATAGAAGAAACTTTTTATTACTGATAGCGGAAAGTTTTAAATAATGTTTGCATTATAAGAAACAAATTACTTAAGTTAGAAACAAAAGAAAGGGCGCGGTAGGCGTCTAATCAATATGTTAGCCCTCTACATAAAGTTTGATAATTAAATAAAAAATAAGAGGTAAAAAATGGAAAATGCTTCATTGATTATGTTAATTGTTTCGTTAATACTATTAGCCGGAATAACATTCTTAATTTTTCAAACTTGGTTGTCTATAAAAGAAATAAAAATTACTTTTCCTAAAATGTTTGATGAATTAAAAGGCTATGATTCTTTAATCAAAGAAACTATTCTTAACTCAAAAGTTGCACATAACGAAAATATTACTAATACAGCAAATTCACTTCATTCTAAAATTAATGAGCATTTTGAGAATGTAAAAAATTTACTGGAATCCCAAGGAAATAAAATAATCAATGAGCAAAATAAATTAAAAGATGAAATCGAAGATTCTTTAGAAAAACTTGAAGAAAATGCTCAAAAAATAAAAGAAGATGTTGCAGATAGAATTAGAAAATTAGAGCAGAATTTAAATAATGAAGTAGATAAATTACATAAATCAATAACAGAACCACTGGATTTATAGTCAATGCTTGGAATAATTTCATCATATTTAGATTATCTTCGGGACGTAAGTAGGAAGATTATCTCTAGAAGTGGATTTGAACAAGTTCTACTTGATAAAAGCAAAAAAAATCCATCCTTTTCTCATCATATTATTGGATACAATAAAACTGTTCAAATTTCTGATAACACATATTCACATTTTGACGAGATATTAAAACACATAGAAAGAAATCCAGACAAACAATTATTTATTGGCTTTGGATTTATATGCGGACAAAGAGATGGACGAACATATGCTGGACCCTTATTATTTACAGAATGTGAAATATCAAAGAACGGAGATATTATTCTTGACGTAGATTATTCTAGCCTAAATTTAAATTACGATTTGGTTTCAAGTTTATTGGGTTTTGTAAATGTAGGTGAAGATGAGGAATACAACGCTTCTTATGAAAAAGAAATTTCAATAGTTGATAAAATTGAAGAAGATATAAGCGATATATATAGTGATGAGAAATTCATTTTGTCAAAAATTCAAAAACATTGTCAACAGTTATCAATTTCTCAACCCAGAGGAACTACAGCACAAATCATCTATAATTTTTCTATCCAACTTTCACAAAATATATTTTTTCAATTAAATGAAAGCATAGAACAATTTTCAGAAATTGATATTGGAGATAATTTTGATTTTGTAAATGAATTAAAAAAACGAAAAGATAATCTTTCTATTTTTAATCAGAAACTAAAATTTTACGATACCACCTTTTATTTTGTAAATGTTATTCCTGACCAGCTTTCAACTTATATTGCATTAAACAAATTGAGCGATGAAATAAAAGAACAAAATTTTGGTAATCCCACCTTAGAAAAACTGTTATTGAATTCCCTGACCAATAACAAAAAAGAAATTGCCCAAATATCAAACGATGATATTTATGAGGTGATGGCAAATCAAATCCCATTAAATCTTTCAAAAGCACAAAAGCGAGCCATAAAAAATGCTTTCGAATGTGAATTATCTTATATTCAAGGGCCACCTGGAACTGGAAAGTCATACACAATTTCCGCAATAATACTTTCCGCCTTATTTCTTGGGAAAAAAGTTCTTTTAATTTCGCAAAAGAAACCTGCTCTAGAAGTCGTTAAAGAAAAAACAGAACCTTTCTTTTCCAATCCTATAGATAAAATCAATGGACTAATTTACTATGACCTTGATGCACGATCAAATAGAAG
>JAJYSI010000205.1 GCA_021793635.1 Bacteroidota bacterium | reverse complement strand
ACTACTCTTATGATGAACGCCAGTCTCTCGACGATTGACCGGCTATCAACAAATATCTCTTCTATTCTTGAAACGTGGTATTTAGGAAATCAAACCGGAAATGCAATTGCCGATGTCATTTTCGGAGATTACAATCCATCCGGAAAATTAACTGCAACTTTTCCGCGGGTTGTCGGACAGATTCCACTTTTTTATAACCACATGAATACCGGCAGACCGCCGTCTCCAACAGATCATTATACTTCTAAATATATTGATTGCCCCGTTACTCCGCTTTATCCTTTCGGCTATGGACTGAGTTATACTAATTTTAAATTCAGTGATATCGCTGTCAATAAAAAGCAAATAGGGATGAATGATTCCGTAATTGTTTCAGTTAATGTTAAGAATACCGGCGGCGCTGCAGGAACTGAAATTGCTGAATTATATATAAGAAAAATGGTTGCAAGTGTAACGCGTCCGGTGGAAGAGTTAAAAGGATTCCAAAGAGTTTTCTTAAATCCGGGTGAATCCAAATCAATAAATTTTACTCTTAAGCCTGATATGCTCGAATACTACGGTATCGGTATGAAAAAAATAATTGAGCCGGGAGTAATCAAAGTAATGGTCGGCGGCAGCTCGGATGATGTGTTAACAACTTCATTTACTTTAAAATAATTGTAGTTTAATCTGAATAAAGCTGATTGGCTGTAAAAATTAGCAATAAGAATTTCTATTTACCAATAAGTAAATCTTTATATTGAATTGCCAATATAAAAAGTTCGTTGACGGATTTTAGTTCAAGCTTCTTTATCATATTTGATTTATGCTTTACAACTTTATCCGCAGAAATAAATAACTTGCCGGCTATTTCTTTATTCTTATGACCTTCTGCAATTTGCAGTAAAATCTCTTTCTCCCTTTCGGATAACTGATTGATTATTGCTAAAACTTCTGTTCCGGCAGTTATATTGGAAGGAAGATTATTTCCTTTTGATTTATACTCTTGTTTAGCTTCAGATAGATTGATGTAGCTCCGCGATGAGTCGTATCCGTTTTCCCTTTTTGCCCAAATATGCTTTCCTAAAATTATTGATGTTACAAGTTCATCATAGCAGTCGCAGCCTCTATTTATCAGCCGGATGGTATCAATAAATTTCTTACCGGTATCAAAATAACGCGCGGACTCTTTCCCATATAATCCGTTTTTTAAAGCTGTTTTACTTTCTTTTTTAAAACGATTGAAAAAATCAAGTAAAGGAGTTTCCCTGTTATGAAGTATGCTGCTGACGTTTGAAAGCCAAAGTCCGTTTAAATATTTGCTGTCGATGCTGTCCGTATAAACAATTGTTTTTGTTCCGAATGCCGAATGAAATGACCTGAGCATGTTGATTACTTTTGACTTGTCAAAGGATAGATCGTCGACGAATAAAGTATCATGGCTTTTCATTGAAATATTCTGATTCACAAAGTAACTTGCGGTGCTTTGAAAATTATCAAAGTGATTGGAATGAGAAATGCCCTCTTCCGGTTTTATTAGCCTCGTTATTCCTTCCGGAATAATTGACCGCTGCGATAATGTATAAACATTTATTTGTGTTACCACCCCTGTGCAAACTCCATCCTATAAATCCTCATTATAATTGGATAAAATAGTTTAAGCAAAAAGTTAAGAATAATTCTTAACACTTATGTTAAATTAGAACGGATGCCGGTTAAATGTCAAGTAAAACAAATATTATTTTGTTTGATGAGGTTCATTAATTTTCTTTAAATAAAAAAATATTACCGATGAGTTTTCAAGTTAGTCAATTCGTTTTCTGTCCTTAATGAAGTTTAGTTTCGGCATGAAAATATATTTGAATTCGATTTACCAAAAGCCGAGTATGCTTCACCCAAATATTATTATTTCAAAAAGTACAAAGAGCATCGTTAATTGAGAACTTGCAGCTTTGCTCATTGCGAAGGAATTTGTTTTAACTTCTAATTTTATTTAGTTTTATTTCATCAAATTTCACTTTCATTGCTAGTTAGTATTTGTAAGCGCCGGGTATCCATATAACTATAAAATATAAATGAATACTATCAAACAGATTTATCTTAAGAACAGATCAAAATTTATTATTGCAGTTTCGCTGGCTCTAATAATTACTGCAGTAATTGAAATTTATTTTGTCGTTGCGGTTAGAATTCAATCCAATGATGAATGCTTGTGGGTAGATCAGAAAGCGCCGGATGGTAAAATTGTCCTTCATTTCCAAAGTGTTAAAGTGGGAGGCGTTACCTGGAACGCCGGCATTAGAGACGGCGACTTGCTGCTTCAAATAAATAACCAAGACTTGCCTAACGCCGGTACTGCGCAGTTTATTCTTAATAAGGTAAATGCGGGACAATATGCTAATTATACCATCGAGCATGAAGGTAAAATTATTCACACCAAAGTTTACATTAAGAAGCTTATAAATATTTCTTCTTTGGCAAATGCCATTTTAGCTTTAATGCAGATGCTTATTGGATTTATTGTACTAATGGCTAAGCCTGATGGGAGAGTGCAAAAATTATTTTATGGAATTGGGGTAGCAACGGTTTTAACAAGTCTGCAGCTCTTTATTCCGGTTGATATTTCACCGGCAGTAGTTCAAGCTGACCGGCTTCTGTTTCTAATTCTTATTCTTTTACTTGCTTCTGGCGTTAGTGCATTTCCTTTCATGCTGCTTGCTTTTTTCTGGACATTTCCTAAGCCGTTCAAATTAATGGAAAGAAAATGGACAAAGCTTCTGTTAGTTATTATCCCAGCAATAATGGCGTTAACCATTGTCATTACATTAATTGAAGTATTTGGTTTCGGTAATGGCACGGTTTCAAAATCTAATGCAATAATTTCCAATCTCGGATATTTTCTTACTGCAGTTGAAGTAGCGGCTTTGATTTCGCTGATAATAAATTATAGAAGGATAAAAATTAAAGAAGAAAAGAAACCGGTATTCATCATTCTTGTTTCTTTTGTTATTGCGCTGGCAGCTATCGTTTATACTTCCCGCATTGCGCCGGTAATATCCGATACCATTTTTAACTCGCCGGAATATTATACTCCGATCATTTTGATTATTCTTATTCCAATTGCATTTGCTTATTCTATCTTCAAATATCAATTGATGGATGTAAGCGTTGTAATTAAGAATACTCTTATGTACGGCATTGCTACTGCTGCGTTGGCTGCAATTTATTTCTTAATTATTTATGTGCTTGGACAAAGCATCAGCGCCGCAATAGGAACTCAGTTTCAGGCGGTAATTGCAGGTTCTATTTTTATAATATTTGCTCTCGTCTTTCAATCTACAAAAGATAAATTTCAGGATTTCCTAACCGCGCGCTTTTACCCGGAACAGTTTGCTTACCAAAGAGTGCTGCTTCGTTTCAGCAATGATGTATCAACTCTGGTCGGTCTTGAAAATATTCTCGATTCGATGAAATCTACTTTTGTTGAATCTCTTAAGATTAACCGTTTCGGAATCCTAATTAAAGGAAAAAAGGACGGTGAATTCCATTTAATAAAAAGTGTTGGAATTACTAAAACTGATCTTGTTATCAATTATGATAGTCTTCAAAAAATAATTGAAAAGAAGTCTCTGATATCGAGCAGAATAATTATAGAACAGCATGAGTTTGCCGAGGCTTTTCCGGAAGCTTCTGATGCTTTGATTGAAGAAGGAATCTTTACAGTCATTCCTATGATAATCAAATCAAAAGTTATCGGGCTCCTTCTTTTCGGATTAAAGCGTTCGGGCTCTCAGTTTGCAGGCAAAGATCTTGATCTTCTAAATGCAGCTTCAAGCCAGGCTGCAATTGCAATAGAAAATGCCAGGCTTTATGAATCAGAAGCTGAAAAGCTGAGAATAGAAAGAGACCTTTCCCTTGCCAGAAGAATACAGCAGGGACTTCTGCCTAAATGCGTTCCCAACGTAAACGGATTAGATATTTGCGGTGAGATGATTCCTGCAAACCAGGTCGGCGGGGATTACTTCGATCTCATCCCGGTCTCTGAAAACAAAATGTTTGTTGTTGTTGGCGATGTTTCCGGCAAAGGCTTGCCAGCGGCACTTTACATGACTAAGCTTCAAACGATGATCCAGCTTTCATGCACTGCAGATAAATCTCCCAAGCAGATAATGATAGAATTAAACCGCAAGTTTTATGATTCTATTGAAAGAAATTCTTTTGTAACGATGACCTTGGCTTTATTCGATACTGCTGAAAAGAAAGTTACGTTCTGCAGAGCCGGGCATATGCCGGTGCTGGCGGCTTCTAACGGCTCAGTTCACTCGTATAGAACTCAAGGAATTGGTGTCGGCTTAGAAAGAGGAATTGTTTTTGAAAATACTTTGGTAGAAGAAGAAGTCCCGCTCAAGTCCGGACAGATTTACGCTTTCTTTTCAGATGGTATTACAGAAGCGATGAATAAATATTTAGATCTTTTCGGCGAGGATAAACTTTCTGAAATTTTAAAAGGAAAAACCGGCAAAACCTCATCCGAAATAATGAATGAGATTTGGTCTTCTATCCGCTCTTTCCGCGGTGATGCTGAAGTGAATGATGACATGACAATGGTTATAGTTAAGGTTGCATAAGCATATTAATCTTTCCGGATGTAAAATTCTTTTCTTAATTAATTCCATTCAATTAAAATTTATAATTAAGCTTATTTGTTTCCAAACACGTAGCTTGCTATTGTATAAGCGGAGTAGTTGTTAGGTAACAATTCTTAAAGTATATTATCGGCGGCATAAACAAATAATTAGAGTAAAAAAATATTATGGATAATGACTTAAGTTTAACGATCAAGATACTTCAAAAAATAAGTGAATATCATAAGATCGATTCTCCCGTTGTTCAAATTCCAGGGTATGATCATGAATTCATAATGAAAGAACTGCGCTTTCTTATTGCCGATGGACTTATTTATTCTCCATCAATAAAAGATGTTGCCGGCGAAGTTGACCGAATCAGGGATATCGTCATTCTCCCGAAGGGTTCAAAGTATCTTAAAGAGCACTATTCTTCACAGTAATTTATTTTCAAAAATAACTGAAAAAATTTTCCGCACTTATACTGTTTTTCTTTTGTCAACTTATCAAAATTAAAAGTCTTACCTTAATTCTAAATAAAAATATAAAGAAGGTGATTATAATAGTTTTTATTATTCTGTTTTTTCCTGCCTAAACTTATTCTTCGCAAATTTAATTAAATTTAAGTATTCAAATTTATTTAAGATGAATATATCTGAAGAAAAAATATTGAAAGGCAAAACCTTTTCTCTTTATGGAATTGAAGCTTCCTCGGATAATTATTTTAATACAATAAAATTTATCGTTTCCTTTCTTAGAGAAAAATATTTTGAATCTGAAGAAGAGTTCCTTCATTATTTACACTCATTCGACCGGAAAAAACGTTTCTTAAAAAAGCTGAGTAAGTCTGATGCTAATGAGACAATAATTTTCGAAGTTCTAAAATATCTAAGAGCCAATCTCTCATGCTACACTGAAGCAGTTAAGGTGCATCTTAAAAGTTTATCCTTAAGTGAAAGGATTGATAAAACTATTTCTACTTCAGAAGAACAATACCATCTCTACATGGCAGAGATTGAACTGGCTAATAGAATTTACGCAGATCAATTTAGAAACTGCCAATATAAGATTGCGCTGCTTCCGCACTGCCTGCATGACCTTAAGCGGAACTGCATGTCAAAATTGAATGAGATCGATTACGTTTGCAAAGGTTGTTCAAAGCATTGTTACATCAATCATGTAAATATGATATTAAGAAAAAATAATGTTGATGCATATATCTGGCGAACGGCAGACCTTAAGGGATTACTTAAGATGCTTCGAAAGAAATACAAGACAGTTGGGGTAATGGGCATTGCATGCATTCCGGAATTAATGAGCGGCATGAATCATTGTATTAAATTCGGCTTGCCGGTAATTGGGGTCCCGCTTGATGCAAACCGCTGCCGAAGATGGATGGGCGAGTTTTACCCCAACACTGTTAATCTTGACAGGGTTAAGGATCTTGTTAAAATTGATGGAAAATGAAAAACCTTCGAAATTTTGCAAATTTCAAAGGAAATCCCGGAATAAGAAATTTTTATTCTGGAATTAAAAATTTTATTTCCGGAAATAAAATTTCTTTTTCTAGAATTAATATTTGTATTTCCGGAATTAAAAATTCTTTTTCTTGGATTAAAATTTCTTATCCTTAAATCAAAAAATGTTTTTTCGCAATCTAAATTTCTATTTCTGGAATTAAAAATTCTTTTTCCAGGGATAAAATTTTTTACCCTTAAGCAACAATTTTTGCTCACGGCTTGAAAATTTCTTTATACCAAGTTCAAATTTCCTTTTATTTAATTCATAAAGAATGTGGCTCAATATTTTTTTGCTCTGGAAAAGACA
>JAJYSI010000204.1 GCA_021793635.1 Bacteroidota bacterium | reverse complement strand
ATCTGGAAGTGTTTTAGTTTGTCAATCGTTTTTTCCTTTGCAAAGGAGAAATGGATTTGGAGAACAGAAGTCTAAGATTCGAAACAGCTTTTAACTTCTGACTTCTAAACTTCGGATTCCAACTTCTTTTTTAGTTCCCGCTTGCTCAATAATTTTAAGATAGCTTTCAGCCTCAGTTTTATATTCGCATTAACCTCAAAGCCCTCAATTTCCTGCAAAATTTTTCGATAATAAGTTGAGGAATTGGCATGTTAAATAAAATTGACAATATCAGCGCGGGAAGCGAGTACAGTAAATCTGCCAAACCGGCAGGTTTCGGGATAAATGCTGCCTCAGCGTATAACCGGCGGGCGGATGTCCATGATTCTGTAAATATTTCTCCGGCATTCCAGTTCCTTAACCAGGTCAATTGGAAATTAAAGGAACTAAAACATTCAGCAAATGAAAAATTATTTCTCAATTTTATCATTTCGAATATAGAGTTTAAAACCACAATTGATCTTGCAAATTTAAAAATTCTTAATTCGCTCGATTATAATTTGATGAAGGAAGCAAATTATGAGGGATCGTTTCTCAAAATTTATTCCGATTTGTCCGCTGCAGTAAGTGAAATAAATTATAATGAAGAGCCGGCTTTAATTAATTTTTCTTCGATGAATGTTTTTTTTAACCGGGTTATTGATCTAAGGATTTACCGAGAAATAAACAGAAGCGATCCGTATGTAATTGAAGATTTATTGAGCGGAATTTCTTACGGCATTAAGAATGAGTTCGAACAGTTGAACAACCAGGTTTTTATCTTTTTAGACAAGCTTTTGAAGCTTAAAAAAGAAAACCGGCAATCTGAAGAATCAGACTTTTATAAAGCAATAACTATCAAAACCATAAAAGTAGTAAATGCATAACGACCTAGGCTTAGGCAATTTTAACGAGCGTAAAAACTTTTTATCATTATCGGAGTTTACATCTCTCTACAATCTTCCGGAAAGCAATCCTTTAATGATTGTGGACTCGGCATGTAAGATAATTTTCTCAAACAGAACTTTCAAAAACAGTTTCCCTCTTCAGGAGACGCAGACTTTTTTTGATTTGAATTCAGAGCCTGACCTCGGCTACCTTCTTATTGCTCTTACCGGCAGCAGCTACAGCAATTTTCATTTCGATATTTATTTTTCGCCGGAACATGATCTGAAAAACTACAATTACAATGTTGAAGCCGAAAGAATTCTGATTGACGGGAAAGAATATTTTGTCTTGATCTTTAAGTCCCTTGAAGAAAAAGCAGAGCTTGAGGAAAAGATAAACAACCTTCACAACGCGCTAGAATACGGGCATGTGCCGCTGCTGATAACTGATGACGAGGGCAGGGTTGCCTATTCTACAAATTCTTTTGAGAAAATACTTAAGACAGGAATCGAATTAATTTATAACGCCAATTTATCCGATGCGCTTTCTTTTTATTTAACTCAGGAAGAAAAGCGTCAGCTTGACGAAAGCATAGATAACTGCAGGATTTGGATGAAGACGATTTCTTTTACGGATGTTGATGAAAGCGTCCATTATCTTGAGCTTAAATTGAATCCTGTTTTTAGGACAGGCGAGGATAATTTGAAATTCATCTTAACCGCAAACGATATTACAAATTATATCCTTAAAAATCAGTTTATAAAGAGGTCTGAAAGAAGACTCAAGTCAATAATCAATAATACATCGGATCTCCTTTTTATCTTTAAGAAAAAGAAAGGCGAGCTTTTATTTGAAAATGCAAATGAAAATTTCTGCAGAATTTTTTCAATCGATAAGAATAAATCCGTTAGAAAGAATATAGAGACAATTCTTGAGAAGAAATTTTTTGAGTTTATAAAAGTTTCTATTGCAGATATCGAAGCCGGAGGCGAAATACCGGCTCCCGAAGAAAACAGGGGTGAAGGAACCGCGGAGATTGATCTCTCATACAACGGATGCGAATACAGAATAAAAATTACTGCTGTTGATGATAGGATAGAAGACGAGAAAATATTTATTGTCAACATGCATGACATTACAGATCATATTTTGTATGAGGAGCAGTTAAAGAAGGCTTATGAAAAAGAATTGAATCTTCACAAACTGAAAACCGCTTTGCTTGAAAATATGTCACACGAAATTAGAACGCCATTAAACGCCATCAGCGGATATTCTGAAATTATCGAAGAATGCATTTCGGATAAGGATTACAATACCATTCGTGAGCTGGTGTTTTCGTTTAAAGATGTACTTAACCGTGTCCTTAAGCTGTTCAGCAACATTGTTGATGTATCGCAGATTGAATCTGGTGAAGTTGAGCTTGAAATGGTTGAGATGAACTGCAACCAGGTATTGAAGGCTGTATTTCATAAAATGCAGGAAGATGCTTTAAGCAAAAAGTTAAATTTTTATTTTAACTCCGACTCTGACGAAATTATTATAAAAACCGACTGGGTGAAGTTTGAAAAAATAATCTGTTCAATTGTTGAGAATGCTATTAAGTATACCGACCATGGTGATGTCAGCATGTTTTCTATGATAAAAGATGGCAAGGCAATAATCCAAATTTCTGATACCGGGAAGGGAATAGACATGACGGAAATTAAAAAGCTGCTTGAGCCGTTTGTACAGGAAGAGGATGCTTATGTACGCAAATATGAAGGAGCAGGTCTCGGCTTAACAGTTGCTTATAAGCTTACTAAGCTTCTCGGCGGCGAGTTTGAAATTAACAGTGAAAAAGACAAGGGGACGGCAATAGATATTTCATTTCCTCATCTAAATAAAACCTACGCTTAATAAATTGTGGAATTGTTTAATTTTTGTCATATCCTTGCAAGAATTATAATCATTTAATTTTAGCTTAAATTCGCATGTTTATTATCAAAATGTCCGTATAAATTCTTTTTATGTGCACATTTCAGATATTTACGCGGACATTTATTCTTTTTATACGAACATATGAGAAATTCATGCGGACATTCTTTCTTTTTCCATGTACGTTGTAATTAGTTACGTGCGTATTTATTATTTCCAAGTACCCATTTCAGATATTTATATTAATGTTTATTCTTTCTACTCGAGCATTTTGGATATTTACACTGCAATTTATTCTTTTTGTTTGGGAAAAAATTAATACTGTAAAGAGATTAATATAAATTTACTCAAGCTTAAAGCGTATTCTTAAAACACCATCTTCGAAGCCAGACGAAATAATTTTAAAGCTGCCGATTTCTTTTGTTGAACTAATGTGCATTCCGATGCAGGGGCATGCATCATAATCTCCGATTTTAATTATCCTGATATTATCTCCTGCTTCTTCTGGAAGCCTTTCAAGATTAAATTTATTCTGAGCTTCTTCTCTTGGAATGAATTCTTCAGTAACCTTCATGTCCGCATTTATAACTTCATTTACTGTCTTTTCGATTTTATCCAATTCCTGCTGCGTCAAATTACGGTCGAAGCGGTAGTCGCACTTTGATTTCTTCTTTTCGATATGTGCGCTGAAAGATCTGCCCCGGTTAAACATTCTTACCATTGTCTGGTTTAGTATATGCTCTGCCGAGTGCATCCTGGGGTCGTACGATTTACTCATCTTATTTATCTCTGTAAATTTTTGAATGCGAATTTACGACTTCATCATATTTAAATCAGCAGCACCAAATTACGTTAGATGCTTTTAAGAATTAAAGAGCAGAGGAAATTGTTTAACTGTTAAATTACTTGTCGTGACGAGTTTCAATTAAAATTACCTTTAACCAAATTTAACTCTCATCAAAACTTGTTCAGAAAAATTATTGAAAGTAATTTAGTCTCGAAAAAATTCTTGCCATAAAAAAATTACTTTCAGAATTTATAAGGATGTTTTTGTAATGAGAACACATTCAAAACTATTAATTTGCTTAATTTTTATTTCGCTGCTTGCCTCGGCAAGCTTTGGTCAGGTAGAGAAATCTTATAATCAATTGCAAAAAGATTTACATGTTAAATTTAATAAAGATGCTAAAATTGAAATCGGCAATAAGTTTGTCGGTGTAGAGTATCATCATAGCAGCATACTGCCGCAGCGAATCAGCTTTTACTACCCGGTTGCCAACAGCATTGATTTAAGCACCGATTACTGGCACCGCGATACGACTTTCATTATGGCAGCCGGACTTAAAATCGGCAGCGGCAAAAAAGAATGGCTCGGATTAAAGCCTTATAAATTTGATCTGACTCCGTATTCTGTTTCTTTCCAAAAAGTCGGCAGGCAAAAATCAATTAATGTCTCCTATGAATTTTGCAAAGACAAACCAGCAATGGTAGTTACTTTTATCATAAAAAATCTCGGCAGCAAAAAAGAAGAATTTGAATTTTATACTCATCTGGAAACTTCACTCAAAACCTGTCATACCTACGCGTTGATGGACAAAGCTTCCACGGAATTTGATAAGACCGGAAATGCAGTCTATGCCAACTTTAACGATATTGAAACTCAGTATGCGGATGTGTTTGCCGCAAACGCAGGAGAAGCTCCGGTCAGCTTCAATACAGCAGGAGATTTAAACTCATCAAAAAAACCGGACGGTGATTGGTGGTATAATCACGAAGGAAATTTACCTGAAAAAACTTTCTCAAAAGAAAATCCCGGTATTCCGGCGGCAGAATTTCTTTACAAAAAAGAGCTGGCTCCGGGACAGGAAATGAAAGTCGTTCAAATTATCGGATCATGCAAACAGAATGAAGCTAAAGAGATTGTAAAATATCTTCTTCAAAATTATAAGAATGAAGTTGCACAATACGAAGATTATGTCCTAAATAAATCTTATGATGAAAGCGTCTGGAAAACCGGAGATAAATGGATCGATCATTCAGCGCATTGGGCTAAAGCTGTGCTGGCTGTAAATAAGCATTATATCGACGGCGATGTAATACCGATGCCGTGTCCCGCTGAATACAATTTCTATTTTACTCATGATGTACTGCTGACGGATCTTGCCGCAGTAAATTTTGATCTACCTCGTGTTAAGCATGATCTTACTTTTATTGTCAAACACTCGAATGCAGAAAAAATAATTCCTCATGCATATTATTGGAAAGATTCCGCTTTTGTTACAGAGCTTGCAAGTTCCGACAACTGGAACAATTTCTGGTTTGTCATTACTTCTTCAAGTTATTTAAGACATTCCGGAGATAAAAAGTTTTTGGAATATATTTATCCTTATCTTGCTGAAAGCATAAAGAATGCTAAGAAGACAATGAAGGATGATATCATGTATTCTTACCGCCCGGATTGGTGGGATATTGGGCATAACTTCGGTCCTCGAGTTTATATGACGATACTTTTTACAAAAGCTCTAAGAGATTTTAATTTCATTTCATCGGTACTTGGAAAAGATAAAGACAAATTAATTGAAAGAGATAAGCTTGCAAACCGGATGGAAGAACAGATAACAAAAAAATTCTGGGATCCAAAGAAAAAATATTTGATGAATTTTTTAAGCGACGGTTCTGAAGATCCTCATTATTATATCGGCTCTTTGCTTGCTGCCGATTATGGAATGCTTAATGCAAAGCATACACGCGAGCTTGTTCAAACAACTGAAAAGGTTTTGCTCGATAAAAAGCTTGGAGTTTATACCGCTTACCCCATGGACTTTTTGAATTATGAAAAGCAGCTCGGCTTCAGCGATGAAGTTGGTCCGAAATACAATTACTTAAACGGCGGCATCTGGTCGCAGGATAACGCCTGGTACGCCATCGCATTAATGCACAGCGGTCAGAAAGATGAAGCGTTGAACTTTGTTAAGAGGACAATGTCTCTTGACGGAATTATGCATGGTCCGAACGGGCAGCCGGCTTATTATGAAGTACGAGTAGCCGATACGGAAAATCCTAAGTTATATGGTACCGTTGATAAACCGCAGTTTATGTGGGCGGCGGGCTGGTATCTTTACACAATCTATCATCTTTATGGAATTGATGAGAATGACTGGAACATAAATTTTGAGCCGTTTCTTTCGGCAGAGCAAAAGTCATGTACTTTTACTTTAAATGCAAACGGACAGCCGCTGCTTGTTAATGTTGCAGGCAAAGGAAAATATATTAAATCGATTGAATTCGGTAAAAAGTATTCAGCTTCATCCGTAATACCGGAAGACTTGACGGGTATAAAAGATGTAAAAATAATTTTAGGTAAACCGGAAATTCCTTACCTCGCAAATACAAATTCCTCTCTCGTTTATTCATCTTTTGAGAAAACAAAAAATAAATTAGAGTTTGTGCTGCATTCTTTTACCGGGCATCAAACGAATATGGAAATTATATCTCCCGCTCAGCCTAAGTCAGTTTATGTTGACGGAGAAAAATTATCGGATAACTGGTCGACCAAAAAAACTGACGGTGTGTACCGGACCGGCATTATAACAAACCAGAAATCTGATAAGGAAAAAGTTGAAATAGAATTTTGAT
>JAJYSI010000203.1 GCA_021793635.1 Bacteroidota bacterium | reverse complement strand
AAAAAAAGGCATCCTCTTCTTCATCCCAAAAATTATGGATTAAATATTCCGTAAACTCAATTGCCTTTTTCAGATAAAATGTTTTGAACGTCGCCTCATATAGATCGATTAAAGCGGAGATGAAAAACGAATAATCATCAAGCGTAGCTGTCACTGCCGCTTCATTATCCCGATATCGATGGAGTAGAATTCCATTTTTATCAGTCATGTTACCCAGAATAAACAAGGCTGCCTTTTCTGCTGCCGCGATGTAATGAGAATTTCCAAATACTTGCGAGGCTCTTGCCAGGGCTGAAATCATTAGACTATTCCAGTCTGTTAAAATTTTATCATCTTTGTAAGGATGTATTCTACTCTCACGAATTTCAAATAGTTTCTTTCTTAAAGAGTCTAATCTCTCAATCATCCCTGGTGGAAGCGCATCTGGAGAAATCTTTAGATGAAGTATATGTTCTTCGATTTTCTGATCATTAGATTGATTTTCGAGTATTCCACTCTTTTCAATGTTATAAATTTCAATCAATAATTTTGCATCATCTTTGCCAAGAACATTTTGAATTTCATCCTGTTTCCATAGATAGAATTTCCCTTCTTCACCTTCACTGTCGGCATCTTCGGCGGAATAAAAACCTCCTTCGGGAGAAGTCATATCGCGTAAAACATAGGCCAATATTTCTTCAGCTGTCCTTTTATAAATTTCTTTCCCGGTTGCCTGGTATGCCTCTGTATAAGCAATGGAAAGGAGCGCTTGGTCGTATAACATTTTTTCAAAATGAGGTACGAGCCATTTTGAGTCTGTAGAGTATCGATGGAAACCGAACCCGATTTGATCGTAAATCCCTCCTTTGCGCATTTCAATCAAAGTTTTTTCAACCATTTCGAGAGCATGAGGTTCGTTTTTTCTTTTCCAGTATCTTAAAAGAAAAGTTAAATTGTGCGGAGTAGGAAATTTTGGGGCGGAATAAAATCCACCGTTCTCTTTATCAAATCTTTTGTCGAAATTGTTATAGGCTTTATCAAATATGCTTTCACTTAATTGAATAGAATGATCTGAATGTTGATCTTTTTGTATTGCACCTGCAATATCTTCGGCTGATTTCAAAATATCATCCCGTTTTGATTTCCAGATTTCATTTATCTTTGGAATAAGTTCCAACATCCCGATCCTTCCAAAGCGGCTTTCTTTCGGAAAGTAAGTTCCTGCAAAAAAAGGTTTTTTATCCGGTGTCATAATTATAGTCATAGGCCAGCCGCCACTGCCCGTAAGCATTTGGCAAACGGTCATATATATTCCGTCAATATCCGGTCTTTCTTCACGATCGACCTTGATTGAAACAAATACCTCATTCATCAAACTGGCTACTTCCATATCTTCAAATGATTCTTTTTCCATTACATGGCACCAATGACAAGTTGAATAACCAATAGAAAGAAATACCGGTTTATCGTCTAATTTGGCTTTGCTAAATGCCTCTTCACACCATGGAAACCAATCAACCGGATTGTGGGCATGTTGTAATAAGTATGGACTTTTTTCTTTTGCTAAACGGTTCAAGTTAATCATCTCAATATGAATTTTGTGATAAAGATAAGTATAGAAGAGTAAACCGGATGTGAAATACGATAATATCGTTGAATATAATTTCTTTTTTCAATATGTTATTATAAACAAAAAATGATTTGAAAAATGAACAATAAAAATCAACTAATTTTACCTGCAGCAATAATAAGTCTTGTTTTTTTGATAGGAGTTATAATCATTGTATCTACTTGGAAATCAAATTATAGTTCTAATCAAACAATCACAGTTACCGGCTCGGCAAAACAAGATATTACTTCAGACTTTGCGATTTTGAAAGGAATGTTGTTCGTTGAATCTCCAAATGCGGAAAGCGCCTATAAAGAATTGGAAAGGGAGAAGCCAATACTTTTTAATTACTTGAGGTCTAAAGGATTTCCACAGGATAAAATTGAACTTTCCACAATTACTAATTTTCCTGTCTATCAACTTTCTCCAACTGGTCAACAGACAAATACGGTTATTGCTTATAACTACAGCCAGCGTATTGCAATTCAATCTACCGATGTTTATAAAATTAAAGCTATCTCTCTAGAGATAAGTTCTCTAATTGAAAAAGGCGTTAATTTCCGTGTGGATATGCCCGAATATCATTACTTAAAATTAGCCGATTTGAAAATTGAAATTCAAGCCGCCGCAGCTAAAGATGCAATGATAAGAGCGGAAAAAATTGCAGAGGCAACAGGAAGAAAGTTAGGTCCGATGAGAAGTGCAAAAATGGGAGTACTACAAATTACACCAAGATTTTCAAATCAAGTTTCAGATTATGGAATTAACGACCTCACGTCAATTGACAAGGAAATAACAGCTGTAGTTAATGCTTCATTTGAAATTGAATAACTCCTAGCGCGGCAAGCCGCAATGGAATATGTATGATGGAATATGTAAAATCATTTCAAATATCTTGACATAAAAAACAATCCGCCTATGGCGGATAAACGGCAATACTATATTAACCCAAATAAAATTTCATATTACATCCCTACCCATAGGTGTTAATTTAATATTAAAATAAATAGTGATCATTTGTAAGAAATCTATTAAAAGGCATAATAGCAGCCCACGAATTTTATTCGTGGGAAAAGAAATGAAAAGAATACCTTTTAACCGATTCATCGGTTTCTCAATTACCGTTTTTGTAATGATATAAATTGTGGGCACTTCTAAAAACTTCAATACCTGTCTGCCGGTAGGCAGGTTCTCTGCGAACGTTGCGTATTCTTTGCGTTCTCTGCGTTAAATTTTTATAAAAGATAGTTTTTAGAAGTGCCCTTGTTTTTCGTATATAAATTTTATTTTGAATATTATATTGTCTATAAATGTTTCGCCCCTCTGGGGCTTTTTTGATATAATCATAAATTATGATGCAATTTGATAATCACAATTCATTATGCGAAACACAAAATTGCAAAACATGAATAGATTCTCATAATTATTGAGTCCCCGCACACGGGGCAAGCCACGCAAACCCCGCAAACGGGGCAAACGTGTCATGCTCCGTAAAACGGTCAGAACCGCAGAGCGGTGACATATTAGTAGAAAAAGATAGAAAAAAGAACAAAGCTCCGGAGGAGCGACACATAATTAATTTATAGAAGAACATTATCAAAAGAATGTCATCGGTCTATGTGTCGAAAATGTGCGGCTCATAGACCCTTGTTCAGACAATTGCATATGGACGAAATATAATGGATTGTCTGTACTATATAAAATAAGAATCCCGAATAATTTCGCAGGTTATTATAAATTCTAAAATTATTTTGGACAGCAGTGTCCAGGTATACTATCAATTAAAAAATAATTTGATTAGTATAATAGCAAGTACTAAGTTTATAGACGAAATTTTCTTATAACCATTGGGGCTTTATGTCTGATTCAATTGATACTACTAGGAAAAAAGAAAGAAAATCAAACCTAACTTTTAAGGGACTCATAATAATTCCGTCTATCTTTGGAATTTTTGGTTTCGTGGGTTTTTTAATTGTTCTTGTTTTGGCTAAGTATCTTGGTTACATGGTAGGGACGCTAACTTCTTTTCAGATAGAAGTAGAAGATTTCTTATTATGCTCTCTTGGCTTCATCTTATCATTTCTCGTTAAATTCTTAGGAAATTTTCAAGATAACGAAGCTAAAGATTAAAGTTTAATCAACGGATGCTGCCTGAAGCTTTTCAGCATTATCTGCAATTTTTAATTGCTCGATTAGTTCATGCAGATCGCCTTCCATTATATTAGAAAGGTTGTATAGCGTTAAGCCGATTCTATGATCGGTCACTCTATTTTGGGGATAATTATAAGTTCTAATCTTATCACTCCTGTCGCCGCTTCTAACCATGGATTTCCTTTGTGCCGAGATTTCTGCGTTTTGCTCTTTTAGTTTTGCATCATACAAACGGGCGCGCAAAACCTTCATTGCTTTTTGACGATTCTTCAATTGTGATCTTTCATCCTGGCATTGGACGACAATTCCCGTGGGTATGTGAATGATTCTTACCGCAGTTTCAACCTTGTTAACATTTTGTCCGCCTGCTCCGCCAGATCTAAAAATATCAATTCTAAGGTCGTTGGGATTTATATCAACCTGAACATCCTCAGCCTCCGGTAGCACTGCAATAGAGGCGGCTGATGTGTGAACTCTTCCGTTAGCTTCTGTCGATGGTACGCGCTGAACACGATGTACTCCGCTTTCAAATTTTAATTCGCTAAATACATTGGCGCCACTAACAGAAAAAACGACTTCTTTAATCCCTCCTAAACCGGTATCATTAATATCTATTAGCTCAACTTTCCAACCTTTAGTTTCCGCATAACGAGAGTACATTCTGAACAATTCACCGGCAAATAATGCAGCCTCTTCACCTCCGGTGCCGGCACGAATTTCCATTATAATATCTTTATTATCATTCGGATCTTTTGGCAACAGAAGATATTTTATTTCTTCCTCAAGCTTATATTTTTCATTCTGAAGCTCTACAAGTTCGCTCTTTGCAAAGTCGATTAGTTCCTTATCCAATCCATCATAAATTATTTTATTGTCGTCTTCTATATTTTTTAGAACCAGAGAAAATTTATCAAACGCAATAATAATATTTATAAGGTCACTGCGTTCTTTACTAAGAGAAACAATCTTATCTCTGTCATTCATATAAGTGGGGTCGGAAAGCTGTTGATTTATCTTATCAAATCTTTCCTTAATCCTATTTAATTTTTCAATCAATTCCATTTTCGCTTTAATTTTATTATGTAAATATACCAAAGAGCCGTATGAAAATCTAAGCGCTATTATTCCAATTTATTTGAAATTGTTTCGATATGACAGTCGAGTAATTGTCAATTCATCCACAATTCCATTCCTCCACTCCTCCATTATTCCACTATTCCACTATTCCAATAGAAAAGTTCATATAAAAATAAAGATAGAACCGGAACGTATTCTAATAAAAGTACAAGATTGTATTCTTTCCAAATGCCATAAAGTTGATAATTTACAACCGTAAAGACCGTGAGGCTAATTAATCCTGTATATACAATTCCGCTCCACCTTGGAATAAATGGAAGCAAGATTACCAACCAGCTTAAGTACCATGGATGAACTATCGGAGAGAAAATGAAAAGTAGAAAGAAGGATAAATATATTTTAATTGTAAAATCTTTTTTACTCAAAACGACTGGTAGATAAGAAATCAAAAGCAAAGCTGCACAAATAAGTCTCGTCTTTTGATTATCGCGAATAAATGAATCAAGCAAATCAAAAATGATTCCGTTGAACGTCCAATTTTCAGTAAACTGCATAAGCGCCTGAAATGGCGAACCGGTAAAAATAAACGGAAGATACATCAAAGCGGTTATTGCTACCGGGATAATAATAGCTTTTATCCTTTCGGAAAAAGCTTTTTCATTAAAGAATATTATCGGAAGCAGAATTAATCCTAATGGCTTTACGCAAATTGATAAGCCGATAAAAATATAGCTTAATGTTTTTTTGTTATCGAGATAAAAGAATATTGCAAATATGAGTAAAGGAAGTCCAAACCCATCAACATGAGCATCAATAAAAAATTGGAATAGAGGAAGAGGAGATAACACATAAATTAATATGTTTTTATAGTCCATTTTCATCTTTTTAATAATTAAAAAGATTCCAAACATTGTCATCAAGTCAAAAAGGAAAAGTAGAAGCTTTATTCCTATGAAACTTTCGCCGCCTATTTTGTACGAAAAGTAAAAAAATAATTGTGCCAGAGGCGGATAAATAGTCTTCATGTCAGGGTAATTTACGCGAGCGGGAATAATGCTTGAGTGAAGTTTTGTAAGCGCGGTATCGTTTGGTGCAAATTCGTATGGATTTATTCCATTGGCTAGTACCTTTCCGTCCCATACATATCTGTAATAATCATCTGATCCAATAGGATGAAAAGAAATTAGCGCTATTCGCAGAATCAAGGCGACAGCGATCAAACTAAAAATATAATTAACGGGGATATTATATTTCAGAATAAACCAGCACATCAAAACAAAAAGAATAGATGAAGCTATATAAACGATTGCATAATTTATTACCGGTTTATTATGAAGCGCCGGAAAAAGGAAAAATGTAAGCACAAAAACAGTTGCAAGTGATACAAATGAAATTTTCTGAATTTTTGTCATCTTATTATTCTTTTATTAAAACTAATAAAATAATCAAAAGCCATATAATCCCAAAGTGATTAAGACTAATTACAGGTAACATGATTACCCAATTTTTATCTATTCAAAATAAAATTTCATATTACATCCATACACATAGGTGTTAATTTAATATTAAAATAAATAGTGATCATTTGTAAGAAATCTATTAAAAGGCATAATAGCAGCCCACGAATTTTATTCGTGGGAA
>JAJYSI010000202.1 GCA_021793635.1 Bacteroidota bacterium | reverse complement strand
GGAACTTACATCCCGGCAAAGATTGCAATTCGGTGATGTCCATACTCCTATAAATTCTGCCGGTAAGCTGGCTTTTTTTACAAGCTTAAGATTGAGTTCTACTTGCAATCTATTCCCGCATGATTTACTTATATTGCTTCCGGAAGATAGAATTCCGAAGAATTTTAACGAGTCATTTTCCAATTCACCTTCCAATTTAGCGTTTGATGCATCGTTAAAAGTTAATTCCAAAAATTTACCGGACTGCTCAATATTAAAGCCGGCATTATGTTTAGAAAAAATTATGTTTCCACAGTTTGATTGGATTTTACTTTGAGTCTGTTTTTCGATTATCCAATTTCCCGAAACATCTATAGGCGCTTTCATCTTTTCACCAACGCGTAAAATTTCCAAAAGTCCCGCAAGCATTGCACCAACTAAAAGAATGTATAAAATAATTAGTCTCATAATTACAATTCCGCTAAGATAAAATTATTATTAAAATGAAAAAGACTTTAATGCTTAAAAAAATGTAAAATATAAACGACTGCCCCGCTGAACTTTTAATTTCCTGAAATAGAATTCATAGTGTTGTGGAACTGAAATTTTAAAAACAATATAGAGTAATTTATTTGTAAATGCAATGATGTATTCTTTTGCTTTTACGTGCGATTAGTGCAAAGATTTTCTTTTATCGAATTATGGACAGGCGATTTAGAATGTTAAAAGACAGTATTGCCTATATAAAGTTGTGTCTAACAATAACTCATGTCCGCTATGCAAAAATTAATTTTGAGTAGTTTTTATTTGGAATATATGTATGCACAAGAAAAAAGTAGTTATAGTGGGCGGCGGATTTGGCGGAATAACCGCAGCAAAAAATCTGAAAGAAGACAGCTTTGAAATTGTATTAATAGACAGAACAAATCATCATTTATTTCAGCCGCTTCTTTATCAGGTGGCGTCGGCGGCATTATCACCCGGCGATATTGCAGTTCCTATCCGCTTAATCTTCAGCGGAAGATATAATATTGAAATAATGATGTCCGAAGTGCTTTCGGTTAATAAGGAAGAATCCTTCGTTCAATTAAAAGATAGAAAAGTATATTTTGATTATTTAATACTTGCACCCGGATCTTCTCATTCTTATTTCGGCAAAAATGAATGGGAAGAATACGCACCCGGTTTAAAAACTTTAAACGATGCTCTTTCAATTAGAGAAAAAATTCTTCGCTCTTTTGAGGAAGCAGAAATGCTGATGAAAAAAAGTCAGCGCGAAAAATTTCTTTCGTTTGTAATAGTCGGCGGCGGACCTACCGGAGTTGAAATGGCTGGTGCAATAGCAGAAATAGTAAAGCATACAATGCTGAAAGATTTCAGAAATCTTGATCCAAAAGAAACCAAAATATATTTAATAGAAGCCGGCTCAAAAATCTTACCGGCGTATTCGGATAAACTTTCATCCGCTGCAAAACATGATCTGGAAAATATGGGAGTGAATGTAATTCTTAACACTAAGGTAACTAACATAAGCGAAGAAGGAGTTTCTGCCGGAGAAGAATTTATCCCTACCAATAATGTAATTTGGGCAGCCGGTAATCAGGCATCGCCGCTGCTTACTTCGCTGGATGTTGAGCTTGACAGAGCGGGCAGAGTTTTGGTTGAGAAAGATCTTTCGGTAAAAAATTATCCAAACATTTTTGTTATCGGAGATGCGGCGAATGTCCGCAATGAAAAAGGAGAATTACTGCCGGGTATTGCGCCTGCGGCAATGCAGCAAGGCAGGTACGCAGCTGAAACAATCGAAGATGATTTGCACGGTATCCAAAGAAAGCCTTTCTCATATTTTGATAAAGGAATTATGGCAACTATCGGGAAGCGCAAGGCAATTGCAAAAATTAGGAAGCTGGAATTCTCAAAAGGCACAGCGTGGTTCCTATGGTCTTTCGTCCATATTTTCTTTTTGATTTCATTTAGAAATCGTTTTAGAGTTATGGCGGAATGGATTTGGTATTACTTTACTTCACGGCGCGGCGTAAGATTGATAACAACTCATCCTCAAAAGAAAATTTTTGATGAAGAAGTCTTAGATGAAAAGGAAATTTATTGATAAAGAATCTTAAATCTAATTAGTCATAAGTTTCGAATAATATTTATTTGCAAGCAAGGAAAGGGGAGTACCGATGAAAAAGATAAGATACAGCATGTTGGCAATAATATGTCCGGTGCTCGCATGAAATTTGGGAGTGCGGCTTAACCTTACCACAATTAAATTCATTATAACCCAAACGAACATTCCGTAGAGAAATGCGAGGAGAAATTTATTTAAGGATTGCAATTTTATCTTTGGAAATATTATGAAGAAGAAAATTGTCCATATCAAAGCAAATAAATAATGGAATAGTAAACCGGCAAGCGCCATTGGTATGCCGCCATTAAATGCCGCGCTGCCGAAGACTCCGCTGGCGATATATTGAAATAATCCAATAATGTTTTGTCCCGTATTTATTGAAAAGCTGACAATGGCTGAAGAAATATCCAGCGTCCCGGCAATAAGCCAGGCGATTATTATTGTTTTGTAAAGTTCATTTGAAGATGAAATTTGTAACGGTTTGGGCATAGTCGGCATTCCTATATTATTATTTAACAAATGGATTCCAGAATATGATTTTCTGCGAGCTTTTAAGTTAATGTAAATTTATAAATTGATGTCTCAATCGAAACTATGATTATTTTTCTACTTAATTAGTGAACTTGCGCATCTGTTTATATGTTGCCGTCGGTTTTTGGGATGGCTGTGATTAATTATCACGTCAAAGAGAAAGATTATCTGATTTAATCCCTTTTTTCTTCAAAAACCGCGAAAAATACGGGAGAAAGCATTAATATGGGATAAAACTAATCGAATTTTTCTCGTAATTGGCATTTGCCCATTGCTTCCCTTTAAATTTCCCGGGCAATTAACATTTATCAATTAGTCCCTTTTTAAATTTCCCGGCAATTATAATTTATTAATTGGCTCCTTTTTGAATTCGCCGCTAATTATGATTTAATAATTGGCTCCTTTTTGATTTTGCCGGTAATTCGAATTTATTAATTGGCTCCTTTTTAAATTTCCCGGCAATTAACATTTATTAATTAGTCCCTTTTTAAATTTCCCCGGCAATTATAATTTATTAATTGATCCCTTTTTAAATTTGCGGGTAATTATAATTTACTAATTGGTCTCTTTTTAATATTCCCTATAATTATCATTTATTAATTGCACCCTTAGTTTTCCGACATTTCTTTCTTACTTAATTTCTCTTTGAATCTTTCATCTTTAATTCATAAGTTTGAACCAAAACGATGGGAAACTTACTTCAGGAACAAAATGTATCTGAATATATTTAACTCCGAAAACTCCGGAGTAGATTTCAAAACCGAGATACGGCTTATCCGGCTGGCGCTGTTCTTATCCGATAAAATAATACTTGCCGGCAGGTCCGGATGGTATCTTTATCTTGAATGCGTTCTGAATAGGCTGCCAGAAGAAAAAAGATTTTCGTACATAAAAGAAATTATGCCGGTGATAACTAAAGGTAAGGTAGAGGAAGTCCAAAAATACACGGGCTTTTATGAACTATACTTAAAAATGGCTGCGGCAAAAAATAAAAACCACCGGCAGTTGGCACAATTTTGGAACACAAAGAAAACTCTTAACGGAATTAAGGATGATATTATAAAGTGGATAAGGAAAAAAAATGCCGCCAAGAAGATTGATAATCTTTCCCGTTTTACTTTCGATAGCGAGGATGTTATTATTATTTATGACTGCCTGTCTGAAAATTCCAAAAGTAATATTGAAGTTGTTAGCAATGAAATTACCAGAGTTGATTCTATTTTTTTTATGGACAAAGAGTTATTAAATAATGTACCACAAACGCCATTTAATTTGGAAGGCAAAGAATTTCTAAAACAAAACCAATCAGGCTTTCTATATGGTGAACTGGCTTCCTTACCTCTTGTAGAAGATTGTTCATTTGAAATATTAAAAGTGATTCGGGAAAATCTTCTTTCCACTACGGATCTGTTTCGCCGATACCTTATAGGATTAAAAGGCTTATTGTTATATGAGGATACTTTAAGAAATAATTTTGCAGAAGTAATCAAATCTTATTATACCATTAAAAATTCTACAGCGGAATTATTCCGGCAGATAAATGAAAATGCTCTGCTTAAAAACCTTGACAGCGCAGCCGGGAAATTGAAGACTGTTAAGATATACCTTTGTATCTCGAGCTATAAAAATTTAGTTGAATATCTAAAGCAGTTAAATATTATAGATGAAAGAGAAAGTTTGTATATCATTCAAAACATAGCTCGTGAAGTAAATCCGGAAAAAGGAATACCGTTTCTAATTGCCGGCTGATTAGTAACCAAAGCGGATATTTTCCGGTCTAAAGATAAAACTTTAAAAAGGAAGGGATATTATGAAAAGGTTAGTCATTCTTTTTGCGATAACAATCTTCTATTCATCTTGCTTTGCACAAGTAAATTTTTTTGGAAGCGATACTGCTGAGCAGGAATGCTCTTATTCAAGCTTTGACTTAGGTGCGTCAAACAGCGGTTTAAGTTTTGGCAATTCGCAAAGATGGGATGGCATTCGTTTTAATTTTTCCGATTGCGGTGTTGAAGAAATAAATGGAATTAATATTACTCTTTGGAAACCGGGGAATCTGGAAGGCTCAAGAGTAAATGGAATTGCATTCGGATTGTCTCCTTCAGCCGGTACAATGCAGGGAATATCATTGGGAATAGCTGCAAGCATTGCAGAGGAAAATATTCGCGGTATAAACATTGGCGGCTTAGCCGTTGTTTCCGGCGGAAATGCTGAGGGAATTAACCTTGGCGGTTTGGCTGCCGTCTCACAAAAAATATGCGGGGAATTAATTTAGGAGGACTTGCAGTTGTCTCGCAAAAAGAGCTTGCCGGAATTAATATCGGCGGCTTAGCTTCAGTTTCTCAGGGTAATCAATTTGGAATAAATGCAGGCGGGCTTGCGGCTGTATCGCAAAAAGATATGTCGGGTATAAACTTTGGCGGCTTAGCAATAGTCTCTCAAAAAGATTTAAGCGGAATAAATTTCGGCGGGCTTGCAGCCGTTGCCCAGGGCGATATGACCGGAATAAATTTTGGCGGCGGTGCTGTTGTTAGTCAAAAGGATCTTACCGGAATTAATTTTGCGAGTCTTGGAGTTGTTTCTCAAGGTGAAATGAAAGGAATAAATGCCGGAGGCATTGCTGTAGTAAGCCAAAAAGATTTGTCTGGAATAAGCTTCGGCGGGCTTGCAGTTGTATCCCAGGGAAATATGATAGGAATTAATTTAGGCGGTTTAGCCGTTGTCAGCCAGAATGATATTGAAGGATTAAATGCGGCTGCACTTGCCGTTATTGGTAAAAAATCTATTGCCGGATTAAATATTACCGGCTTCAAAACAGAAACAGATGAATTCGATTGGCTTAATATTACCGGATGCTGGACCAAAGTAAATGTAATGAAAGGTGTTTCTATTTCTGCTTACAATAACTTCAGCAATGAGCAGCAAGGTTTAGCTATAGGAATATTAAACGTTGCTGAGAATCTGAATGGTGTTCAAATCGGCTTAATAAATATTGCCAAAAATAACTCCGGCATAACAAAAGTTCTTCCATTCCTCAATGTTCATTTTGAATAACTATATGGTTATTTAATCGGGAAGTTCAAAAATATTTCTTTGACTGCTGCCGCCACCGCATTTATAACAGGCGGTGCCGGATCATTTGTAGTTAGAGTGCCGACTGTTCCCTGGCTGGTTGCAGACCATAATAATTTGCCAGTTGCAGCAGAGAACAAGTTTATTGTTAAAGTAGCTTTTGTGTCTCCGAATTTTGCGCCGTATTCTGCATTATGCTGGATTATATTGGATACGCTGCCTTGAACAATTCCATCGGCTTTCAAATCTTTTCCAATTTGTGAAATCAATTTTACATTAGCGCTTTTTCCATGGGCATAGCCATTAGAAAAAGTTTCCCAATCCGTTATCAAGCTTTTATCCAATTTATTTGATGCAAAATAACTGCCGGTAATTTTTGTTTTAATTTTTTTCTTCTCAAAAGCATTCATTACGGTAGTATCAATTTTACCGAGGTTGGTTTTGTTTGCTTCAATTCCCGTGAACGGCATTATCGCAATGTTAGAAATTTTTTCGCGGGAAATTTCGGGATTTACTGTAGCGTTAAAGGTAGCTTTTGTCGGTGCGCAGCCTTCAAAAGCAAAGAAGAACAATAAGCATGAGATAACCGGTAAATATTTTTTCATTATAACTCTTTGATAAAATGCGGCTTCAAATTAAAAATTATTTTATCTAAAGTGAAATAATATTGCTGTCGGATTTTATAAAAAAATGCCGGCAATAAATACCGGCATTCAAAAGTGATTAAGAATGTTACAGCGTATTAAGCT
>JAJYSI010000201.1 GCA_021793635.1 Bacteroidota bacterium | reverse complement strand
AAATAAACTTAAATCTTATCATAATTAATCTAAAGTAAAAGTCAGTTAAAAATTTTGAAAATAAAATGAAAAAAACAATATTCTTCCTTTCCTTCAATATTATTTTTAATGTATTGCTTGTAGCGCAATCAGTTGATAAACAATTGGCTAAAGCTGGTAATGAGATCATCACTGAAAGTGAATTTAAGGACAGGTATGAACTTAGTCCTCATCCGAGGACCTCAAATTCGCTCGATACTGCGCTTGTTAAGAAGGAATACTTATATACTTTAATTGCTGAGAAATTGCTAGCTCAAAACGCAAGAGAACTTCATATCGACACAACTCAAGAGATTAAAGACATTATGAGCTATTTCGAAAGAATGTACGTTAGGGACGCCTATTATAAAATCGAAATAAAAGATAAGCTGAAAATACCCCAGGAGAAAATTTTGGAGGGTGAAAACCGTTTTCTTAAAATACTGCGTGTTAATTTTATAAATACTGATGATGAAAATGGAATAAGACTAATTTATAATGAGTTAAAAGGTGGTGCGTCATTCGATTCTCTTTTAGTCCTAAGACCGGAAGATAGTGAAGATCAAGCTGTTTTTGATTCTGTAAAATTCGGAATGCTACCGGAGTTCCTTGAAGATACACTGTATGCAGTACAACTTGGTCAGTTTACTCAACCTATCCAAATTGCAAATAAGTGGTATATATTTAGACTTTCCGATATCTTAGAAGTATCAGGACCCGATAGAATTGATCTGCTAAGTAAAGTTCATACTATAATAGAGGATAGAGAAATAAAAAAACTTCAATATAAATTTTATTTGAAATTCTTTACTAGCTTAAAAGTAGATGTCGACCGGACTCTATTTGATGAAATATTAAATAAAATATTTATTGTCTTTGATGAAAAAAAATCTATTGTTCCCCAGCCGAAAACTAAAACTGCGGTATTGACCGAATCTGATTTTAAGAAAATAGAAGTATCGCTCGGCAGTAAGTTAGATTCAATTTTTATAAAGTTTAAAGATGCTCCCGAAACTGTGAAAGAGTTTTTAACTCAATTTCAGGATAACGGCTTCCGCGTAGACTCAATTGACTACAATACAATCGGTACAAAATTTAATTCTTATGTTAAAAATTATATACAAAGCGAGCTATTGGCACGTGAAGGTTATAAACGTAGCCTTCAAAATCTGCCGGATGTTAAAAAAGAATTGAAGACATGGGAGGATTTTTATTTATCAAATGCAATGAGAAAAAAATTTTATGACTCAGCTTCGGTTAGCGATGAACAGGCTTATGATTTTTATACAAAAAATTATGATCTGATAAATTCTTCAGAAGAAGTAAATATTTTGGAGATTTTATCCGACAATTTGGATGTAATTAGTAAAGTATTAATGGAACTTAAAAAAGGTACAGATTTTAGGGAACTCGCAACCGAATATACAATGAGGGATTCATTAAAGGATAAAGGCGGTGAGTTTGGATTTTTTCCAATTACGGAACACGGTGAGATCGGAAGAGTGGCAGCTAATTTGAAAGTAGGTGAAGTATATGGCCCAATTAAAACCCCGGAAGGTTATTCGCTGATTAAATTAATTGGAAAGAGAGAAGTGAAGAAAGTAAAAGATAAAAGATTTGATGAAATCAAAAATGATATAAAAGATATTTTACGTACTAGGATAATGGATAGCAAGCTGCAATATTATGTTGCTGATTTGGCTTTGAAATACGGCGTTAAAATTAATCAAGATATGTTAAATTCTATTCCGGTTATGCAAATTAACATGATGGCATTCCGTATGATGGGCTTTGGAGGTAGGATTTATGCCGTACCTTTTGAACCATTATTTGCTAATTGGTTTAATATTTATTTAATGAAAAAGTCCGGGTTATTACCATGATATTTTTGTGTATCTCAATTATCCGCTTCCATTAGAAAGACAATAATTCAAGTAAAAAAGTAATCATTTTATAGTTTTCATAGGAACAATATGTCAAAAGTTCAATTAAAAAATATATCAAAGTCGTATGAAAGCGGGAACTATGCAGTAAAAGATATTAACTTTGAAGTAGATGACAAGGAATTTGTAGTTTTGGTAGGTCCATCGGGCTGCGGGAAATCCACAATCTTGAGAATGATAGCCGGCTTAGAAGAAATAACCTCGGGAGAATTATATATCGAAGACAAAAGAGTTAATGATATTTCACCGAAGGACAGGAATATAGCGATGGTCTTTCAAAATTATGCTCTTTATCCTCATATGACTGTTTATGAAAATATGGCTTTTGGACTGAAGCTAAGAAAATTCAGCAAAGAAGAAATTAAGCAGCGTGTTTCTGAAGCTGCAAGAATTCTAGAGCTAGAACCTTATCTAGAACGTAAACCGAAGGCTCTATCGGGCGGACAAAGACAACGCGTAGCAGTTGGTAGAGCTATTGTCAGGAAACCGAAGGTATTTTTATTTGATGAACCGTTAAGTAACCTAGACGCAAAAATGAGGGTTCAAATGCGCACGGAGATATCCAGGCTTCATAAGCAGCTTGAGGCAACAATGATATATGTAACGCACGATCAAACGGAAGCAATGACAATGGGGAATAAGATTGTTGTTCTTAAGGACGGAGTAATAAACCAAATATCAACGCCGCTGGATTTGTATAATTTCCCTGCGAATAAATTCGTTGCTGGATTTATCGGAAGCCCGGCAATGAATTTCCTAAAAGGTAAAATAGTTGAAGATAACGGCTTGAAATTTACAAGTGAAAAGGGGAGTTTAAGTATAGGAATACCGGCAATTCAAAATGAGAAGTTAACTCAGTACATGAACAAAAACGTTTATGTTGGAATACGTCCTGAAGACATATATGATGAAACCAACTATGGTCAGATTTCAACGTATGAAAAAATAAGTGTGGAACTTGATTTGGTGGAACCGATGGGAAATGAAATTTATTTATACTTCCAGGTTGAAGGAGTACAATTTGTAGCGCGAATACCTGCCAGAGACATTCCAAAACACGGAAGTATGAAGAATCTATTCATCGATATTTCAAAAATCCATTTCTTTGATGAAAAAACTGAAACTGCGTTAAGGTAAAACCTTAAACTCTATTAGTAAAATCCCCAGCACACTGCGGCGAAATATCATACGCTCTGCCGAGCCAGAAAAGTGTATAGTTATTAAGTTAATTTAATTATTATTACCATAATTGAAACAGTTAAATAAACTACTACCAATAGAATATTATTAGTTAAGCCAAATATTATAAATCGAATCCCTTTATTGGATATGCCTTTTAATTGAATCATTTTGAGAAGGTTGTATTGCTGATATTCCCGAATCTTAGGTAAAGTATGGTTAAACGGAAAGGAAATGGTTCTATATAGGGGAAGGGGTGCATTAAGAGTGCATTCAAAGTGTATTCAGAGTGCATTCAAATTAGTTTTTTCTTCTATATTAAGATCCCACTCTACAAAGGTCATTCACATTAAATTTGTCCTCACGAAAATGTGGGCATTGGAATCTATGTGATACTTTCAATCCTTGAGGCGGATTAGTTCGTGTAATCTTCTATTAGAATTTAAATCCAAGAGAAACAGTATTGCCGGTACCTAAGCCGTATTGAAATGGTGTGAAAGCATAATCAAAGTCTAAATTTCCCCACATGATACCTAATCCGGCAGTAAAGTTTTTTGAAATATAATTTGATTGATAACCCCCTCGAAGCGCTATCATGTTATCGTAAGTTACTTCAGCGCCAAGGTTGAAATGAGCATCGTTTGTGGGAGTATATTTTAAAAATTCGGCTGCAAGGTCAACTCCGATTTTATTGCCCGGAAGATGGAACTGATAATTTGGACCAATTCTGATTTCCGTCGGTAGTTTAGTATCTTGATTTCTTAGTTGGTTCATTGAGCCAAGATTTCTAATTACAGCAACTGCACTTAAGCCTTCTACCGGTGTTTTATAATTTAATCCGAAATCAAATCCCCAACCTGTAGCTTCATCAACATATAAACCTTCGTAAAGATATTTAATTGTTGCGCCGAATGAGATATTATCTGCAATATGAAAGCCTGTGCTGATGCTTCCGAAAAAATATTCTGCATTAAATGAAGCAATAGGATCGGTAGTCGCTTGAGTTCTAATCGGAATATCATTTATTGAGGTTACATTTAGACCAAGTGCAAAAGGGATTCCATATATATCTGTTTTAGCGCCTAAGATTTCGCTCCGTACTCCTTGTATCCATTCATTATGCATCAATAAAATTTGATTACCTGATGTCCCGCTTAAATTTGCGGGATTATAAAAAAGAGAAGTCACATCGTTCGAAGCAGCAGCTCCGGCATCGCCCATTGCAATGTTTCTCGCACCAAAACCAAGCTTAAGAAATGAGAGCCCGCTGTTGCCTGCAGATTGTGCTAATATAGAGGTTGTAGCAATTATTAAAATTAAAAGAGTCTTACGCATAAATTATCCTAATAAATCCTTGTGAAAATTCTAATCTAAATTTTGAGCCTAGTATAAACCTAAACATTTCCTTGAGCTTAAACTTGATTCGTTTTAATTCAAAGTTAGAAGTTAATATTTAATCCGATTACGTTCTCATCAGCCGGAGAATTTTGTTCAATAACAAAAGCATAATCAACGCCGAAGGTAATATTTCCGAATTCCTTGAAGTACGAAAATCCAAGTGAAGGCTTAGCTGGATAGTCTGAATTGCTTAAATTAAATTGATCAAGTCCGCCTCTTAAATACAAACCTTTGTAAATATTGTACTCAATACCGCCTCTTAAAATATTTGTACCTCCGTTACTGCTTTCGAACTCTACCGCGGCGATAATTCCGTAATCTTTATTTGAGTAGCTGACGCCGATTTTCTTCAATAGCGGAAATTTATCCACTGTATTAGTTCCGCTTTGTTGATAGATAGGAGCGCTATCCCAAGTATATTTACTGTTCAAATCAGTAAGCATAAAAGAAACATTCCACTGGTCGTTAACCCTATAAAGGGCACCAATATCAAGCCCAAAGCCGGTCGAGGAAATTTGCTGGTAAAGCTTGTAATAGTAAAACTTAAATGACATTCCTAGTGAAAACTTCTTAGAAAATCTGTTTGCAAGAGCAATGAAGAATTGATTTTCGCTTGTTGATAAATTGCCGGTTTGAATTCCTTGTGCATCTCTTCCGTCAATTTGGCTGACTCCTGAGTTTATAACCCCTAAACTTATTCCTGCACTTGATCTTACTACTTTATTGCCCAATGAATCGGTTGAATAAAAATCAAATCTTCTCGTAAAATTTAAGAAGTTAAGCGAACGGTTAAGCGAAAGAAATGTATAAGATGTCTGAAAAGAATTATCCTTCTGGAAAACCGTCAGCGCCGGATTATAATATGAAACCAAATTACCTTCCGTTACGGCAGACATTGCATTGCCCATTCCTATCCCGCGCGCACCAAAACCCATTCTGCTAAATGCTCCCGGCATTGTGCTTATCGGGCTAAACTTCGCCTGAGCCTGAATAAGACCCACCGAAAAAAAGAATGCTATTATAAATAATTTTTTCAATTAGTCCTCTATTGAACAACTAAAATTTTTCCGTAAACCGGTGCATTAGAGCCGGCATCAACCCGGTAAAAATAAACTCCGTTAGGAACGATATTTCCGTTAGCATCTTTGCCGTCCCAGTAATCAATTATTCCGTTTGAATTATCCACAAGGTGAGACGGATTCCCGCGTTGCGCATTTTCAATGATCGTTCTTATTAAATTCATACTGAAATTGAAGATCCTAATAGTTACGGGAACGCTCTGTCCGCCGGTACTGTATTTGATTTTTAGAATGTCAGTCCTTGGATCAAATGGATTTGGAAAAGCGTAGGATTGTGTCGTTGATGAAACCGGTTGTGATGCATAAAAAACTTTCCAAGTTCCTGACCACATATTGCCGCTGGAATTTTCATCAATTTTTGCTAAACCATCAGAAGTGCCTACCCAAACGCTGTTACCCTGAAATGCAGAGGAATAAACTGAATTACTAATTAATGAAATATTAGTCGATGCATCGATTATAGAATTGGGTAATACCCAATTTATACCGTTATCTTTAGTCCTGAATGCTCCGTCATCGGTGCATGAAATAACTTCTCCGCTGTCGCCGAAAGCAAAGTTATGAGCTTTTTCTCCGCTCAAAGATGTTTTCCAATTTAATCCGCCATCGGAAGAAAAACTTACGCCGTAAAATTCCGTGGAACCGTCAGCCTGCCAGGTAGCGCCCCATACTGTGCTATCGTATTGATTAAACCCCAGAGCGGTAACAAAATTTCCGCTGATTGGATTATTTTCGTTCGTGTGAGTAAACTTTACCCAACTTATACCCCCGTCTGTCGATTTATTTATTCCGTCAGCAGTTCCTACATAAAGAGTTGAATCATTTGTCGATATAACTGAGAATAC
>JAJYSI010000200.1 GCA_021793635.1 Bacteroidota bacterium | reverse complement strand
CAGATGAACCTGGCGCTAATAATAATTTAATATTTTTCTTTAACCTTCCTTAGAATCGCCTTCTAAATATCTTCATTGGCGCTTTCTAAGGTAAAAACTTTCAGGTGCCGATGATAGAATTAAATTGCTTTCGTAACATCGATTTAGCTGCATTTACGAGTAATCCTTTTTGTTTGACCTCGATTCGTGTTAAAATTTATAGAGGAGGTTATTAATGGCTCGTTCAATTTTCTCAAAAATTTCCCCTTCAATTTTTACAAAAGAAGCAAAATCACCACATCAAACTTCTGAAAATGAACGTCATCTAATTGATATTTGCGGTCTTGAACTTCAAGAAACTTTAATTAAGCTTAATACTAATATAAAAGGTCTTTCATCGGATGAAGCCGAAAAACGTTTAGATGAATTTGGATATAATGAACTAGCACATTCCAAAAGGCTTGGATTTTGGGCGGATGTTCTGAATAGATGTCGTAGTCCATTAGTTATTCAATTACTATTAATTGCATTAGTCTCCGCTTTTTTAGGAGATATCGAGTCTACATTCATCGTTAGTTTGATGGTTCTTCTTAGTGTTGGTTTATCTTACGTTCTCGACCACAGATCATCAAAAGCTGTTGAATCGCTTGGCAAAAGAGTGCAATCGCACGTAGTATTAATTAGAGATGGAAAAGAGATTGAACAGCCAATGTCTGAAGTTGTTCCCGGCGATATTGTACTTCTACAAGCTGGTTCTATAATTCCAGCCGACCTACGTTTAATTTATTCAAAAGATTTTTTCGTTAGCCAATCCGTCCTAACGGGCGAATCAATGCCAATTGAAAAAAAAGCCGAAGCAATGAATCTGCAAAGCGGATTTGTTTTTGAATTACAAAATGCCTGCTTTCAGGGAAGTAACGTTCTTAGCGGAACAGCACGGGCAGTTGTTGTCAACACGGGTACAAGAACATATTTTGGTTCGATCTCTGAAAAATTAACAGAAAAACGAATTGAGACAAGTTTTGATAAAGGCGTAAAATCCTTTACCTGGTTAATGATCAAGTTTATGGTAATAATGGTCTTAGCCGTTTTTTTTATTGTGGGTCTAAGTAAAGGGAATTGGATTGAAGCATTGCTGTTTGGGCTTTCAATAGCAGTTGGTCTTACCCCCGAAATGCTGCCTATGATTGTAACTGTAAATCTTGCAAAAGGCGCATTAACAATGTCTAAGAAAAAAGTCATTGTTAAAAATTTGTCGTCCATTCAAAATTTCGGCGCTATTGATATTCTTTGCACTGACAAAACCGGCACTCTTACCCAAGATAAAGTTGTTCTTGAAAAAAACGTTGATATCACCGGCCGGGAAAGCCGCGATGTTCTTCAATACGCTTATCTCAATAGTTTTTACCAAACAGGATTAAGAAACTTAATTGATCGTGCTGTGCTATCGCATATTGAATTAAACGTTGAAGGAAAATGCAGGTTGGTTGATGAGCTGCCTTTTGATTTCCAACGAAGAAGAATGTCGGTTATAGTTGAGTATGAAGGAGATCATGTTTTAATATGCAAAGGTGCAGTTGAAGAAATTTATTCGGTTTGTACCCATTATCAGGATGATGACGAAATTTATCCTTTGATAAATATGATCCACGATGATCTTTACGAAGAAGTAGAGACGCTTAATAATAATGGCTATCGTGTGCTTGCAATTGCGTATCGCGAATTTCCGTCTTCAAAAGAAACCTTTACCGTTAGCGATGAGAAGGATTTAATCTTACTCGGTTATATTGCGTTTTTTGATCCTCCTAAAGAATCCGCTGCAGAAGCGATTGCGAATCTTAAAAAAACCGGAGTTATTGTAAAAATATTGACCGGCGATAATTCCCTTGTGACAAAGAAAGTTTGTAAAGATGTTGGTTTGGAAGTTGAACGTGTTATAACGGGCGATGAATTAAGCCGCTTATCTTCTGATGAATTTTCTAAAACTGTACAGCAGTTTGATATATTTGCAAAGTTGTCACCGTTGCAAAAAGAAAATGTTATTGCTTCACTTCGTCAGTCAGGTCATGTTGTCGGATACATGGGAGATGGTATAAACGATTCTCCTTCTCTGCGAGCAGCGGATGTGGGAATTTCCGTTGACTCAGCAGTTGATGTTGCAAAAGAAGCCGCTGATATTGTGCTTCTTGAAAAAAGTTTGTTAGTACTCGAAGATGGAATAATAGAAGGACGTAAGGTGTTTGCGAACATCGTTAAGTATATCCGGATGGGTGCAAGCTCAAACTTTGGAAATATGTTTAGTGTTATTGGCGCTAGTTATTTATTCCCGTTTTTACCGATGCTGCCGATTCAGATTTTGCTTAACAATTTATTGTACGATTTTTCACAGACTGGTATACCTACTGATAATGTTGACAAGGAACTTGTTGTTAAGCCTCTCAAATGGAACATAGATAATATTAAAAGGTTTATGATCTTTATCGGTCCAATTAGTTCAATCTTTGATTATGCGACATTTGCATTAATGTGGTTTTTCTTTGGCGCTAATCAATTTCTCATAGCCAGCGGAGCTCATAAGGAATTTTTAGAAAGATTATTTCAAACTGGTTGGTTTGTGGAGTCGTTATTAACTCAAACATTAATAGTGCATATTATTCGTACGAGGCGGATACCGTTTTTCGGTAGCAGGGCATCTCTGTCAATGACGCTTACTACATTAGGAATAATGCTTGTTGGAGCATGGTTGCCCTATTCTCCGTTTGCGAAAACATTTGGCTTTGTTCCTCTGCCCGCAATATTCTGGGCATGGATTTTCGGTTTCTTATTAAGCTATAGCGTTCTCACCCATATTGTTAAAATATGGTTCTTTAAAAAATACGGAGAAAATTAATTATGGATACAATGTTAGATGCATTGGAAGAAGGTCGTTTAATTGAACTACCGGATAACGACAAATTTGATTCGCTTCAGTTGTTGGCTCACATTATCGAAGCAATTCCCTCCGTTCCAAACGGAACCGATGTTGCCGGATTGGTTTTAACGAGAGAAAAAAATACAAATACTGCATTGGGCAAAAGCTTTGCTTGTCCACATGCCCGTGTACCATACGATGAAGATTTAATATGTTCGGTTGGATGGAGTCCTTCCGGTATTGATTATGGCGCTCCGGATAATATTCCTGTTCATATTGTAATCATGTACCTGGTACCTGATAACCAGAGAAATCATTATTTAAAGGAAATTTCTATCCTTGCAAAAGCTCTTCAGAATAAGAATAATTTAGATGCAATTCGAACAGCTCCTGATTTAAATACGGTAAGAAATTATCTGCTTGATTTAGTAAGTTCTTCCAAAGGATTAGTTGGCTCCGATGCAAGGGCAAGAATGATTCAATTAGAAGCCGCTGAACCTTCGGAAGCACAAAAGATTCAACAGCTATCAAACATAATAATCGAACCTGTAACAATCGTTAGCGGTCTTAACCAAAAACAAATTGTCCTATCACAGAATAAAGAACTTGTTGAATTACTCGACAATCTTCTTACCGGGCAGGTTGCCGGTAAAGTCAGTTCACCACAGCTAATGGAATCTATCATATCAAAAGGAGTTTTTGAATTTAACGGCTGGCGTATTATAAAACGCAGCTCATCCGATTATCAATCCAACCGCTCCCTTTACGAATGTATTGCAGTGAAAGTAATTGTAAATAGCAATTTAAATTGATTTGTGATCTTTTACAGGAGAAAAACTTCTGATTATGTCTTGAAATTGAATTCAAACTAAGTCATAATTTTGCTAAGTTTGTTTCATAAGAAATGAAAATTAAAGGTAGAAAATGTCTGATATAACAAAGAGTGAAATTTTAAACACTTTAAAGAAAATAGAAGATTCAAACTTGAATAAAAACTTTTTGATACTCAATGCAATCAAGAATTTTGAAGTCAAAGGAAATGAACTAAAATTAGAAATGATGCTCCCTCTTCCGGGAAATTCGGTAGAAATCATAAAAGAAAAATTTTTGAAATCCATTAGAGATGAATACCCATCCGTGAAAAAAATTGATCTTAAGCTTGATGCAAAGGTAATTGCTCATCAAGATAAGAAAAAAGACTCTTTACTTCCTTATGTTAAAAATACTATTGCTGTTGCTAGTGGAAAAGGGGGGGTAGGGAAGAGCACTATCGCTGTGAACTTAGCAGTTGCTTTAGCTAAAGATGGCGCTTCTGTAGGCTTGATTGATGCCGATATCTATGGGCCAAGTATTCCGATGATGCTCGGATTGAAAGAGAAACCTAAAGTATATCAGAATCAACAATCGATGAAAATTATTCCGTCGACTAATTTTGGAATAAAAGTAATATCAATTGGCCTATTGATTGAAGATAATGCCCCAGTTATTTGGCGTGGACCAATGGCAAGCGGTGCAGTAAAACAGTTTATGACCGATGTGGATTGGGGTGAGCTTGACTACTTAATTTTTGATATGCCTCCGGGGACCGGCGATATTCAATTGACTTTGGTTCAAACAATTCCTTTAACTGGTGCGGTCATTGTCACCACTCCTCAGGAAGTTTCTTTGATAGATGCCAGTAAAGCATTAAAAATGTTTACTAGGGTTAATGTCCCTATTCTTGGCGTTATTGAAAATATGAGCTATTTTATTGCTCCCGATACAGGTAAAAAATATGATATCTTCGGCACAGGCGGGGGTTCTCAAATGGCAGCCGAATTGGAGTCACCGTTTCTTGGAGGACTTCCAATTCAATCACAAATTAGAGTAGGTGGCGATAAAGGAATCCCTATTGTCTTTGATACTCCGGATTCTGAACAAGCAAAAATTATCACGGAGATCGCAAGAAACTTAGCCGCTCAAATCAATCTTAGAAATCTTTCGGGCGAAACTTCTTCAAAGATGGAAATAATTTTAGGCGATGAAGAATAATTTTCTTATTTGAATATGAAAACTAAAATGCGAGAAGATATTTTAAAAGCCTTAGACTCGATAAGACCTTTTTTGCAAGCAGATAATGGCGATATTGAATTAATTGAAATTACCGAAGATCTGATAGTGAAAGTTAAATTTACCGGCGCATGCGATATTTGCCCAATGTCTCAAATGACTTTAAGAGCCGGGGTAGAAAAATCTTTGTTAAAATATGTCCCGGGAATACGAAGAGTAGAAGCTGTTACCTAAAATATAATCATCAAGACTAATCAATGACTGAAATAAATTTTAACAAGACAGTAAAGATAATTTTTTGGTTTGCAGGGCTTCTTTTGGCTGCTTTTATTCTTTATACTCTTTCCGAAATTATTATCATCTTATCCGTTTCTATTTTGCTTTCCCTAATCTTTAATCCATTAGTTAATTTTTTAGAGTGGAAAGGGCTAAATAGATTTACCGCAACGCTTATAGTATTTGGTTCTGTCGGCTTTTTATTTTATTTAGGACTTTCATACCTTATCCCTCAATTCATTATCCAAATGAACCAGTTGACCTCATCTTTACACGTTCGCACTCTTCACGAACAAATATTCTCAGTTGAACAACAGATATATGCTTACCTTCCTTTTTTTACCCTAGGTGATTTAACGAAAAAGACGGAAGAATTTATTTCGTCCGGAATCATTAACTCAATCGATAGCATTTCAACTTTTCTAACTAACCTATTTTCTATAATTACACTCTTAGTTATAGTTCCATTCATCACTTTTTACTTATTGAAGGATAACAAAATTCTACTTAAAGGAATCCTCCACTTTGTTCCTAATAAATATTTCGAGATGACTTATGGGGTTGTTAAAAAAGTTTCAGTTCAGCTTGCAAGATTTGTTAGAGGATGGATCTTTGACGCTGCTTTTGTGGGGGTTACATGCGGCTTTGGTTATTATGCAATCGGAATAAATAATTCTCTGCCGCTTGGTTTAATTTCCGGGCTTGGTCATCTTGTTCCATATTTTGGACCTGTAATAGGTGGAATTCCTGCTATTGTAATTTCAATTATTCAGTATGGAGATCTATCGCACGTTCCGGCAATTATTTTGCTTATTATTTCTGTTTATTTTATAGACAACGGAATTGTTCAACCTTATGTTTTTGCAAAAAGCGTTGATATGCACCCGATCGTAATAATTCTTTTAATTGTAAGTGGAAGTCAAATATTTGGCGTGATTGGAATGCTTCTAGCAGTTCCTCTGGCGACAGTAATAAAAACCATGTCAAAGGAAGTTTATTTTGCCTTTAAGAACTACAAAATTGCCCATCGTTAAAAGCCTTGTGCTAATAAAGTAAAACAGTATAAAGTAATAGCAATAAAACTATTCTTCCAAAAGTTTTTTAATTACTTCCACCGAATTTATACCGTCAGCCTCGGCACTAAAGTTGGTAATTATTCTGTGTCGAAGAGTCGGTATCATTGCAAATTTAACATCGTCAATATTCGGTGTAAATCTTCCTTCAATTACAGCCTTGGTTTTAGCTGCCATAATTAGA
>JAJYSI010000199.1 GCA_021793635.1 Bacteroidota bacterium | reverse complement strand
ATTTTCACCCGGATGATTTTCGGAATCTTGGACAGAAATGATTGCACGTTTCTCACCAGGTTCCACAACTACTTTTTTAAGAGCAACATCATGAACCTTTCCCTTTGGTAGATTTACAATTTGAATTTTTACCTTGCCGGAAAAATTTTCAAAAGAATTATTTTGTATACTCACATAAACTTTTTTCTCTTTCCGCTCAAATAGAATAATTTGAGGATTAAAAGCTTGCTTCACAAAGTAATAGGATAACTTGGGAATCATACCTGAATCAATCAATGACCAGCTTGATACAGGCCAGACATCATTTATTTGCCAGATTATTGAACCGTTAGTTTCTGGGATTCGTGCCTGCCAATGCTCCAGGCATTTTTTCAATGCAAAACCTTGATTCAATTGAGTCAAATAAATAAAATCATCTAATTTGTTCGTTAAAGGAAGATGTGAAGAAAGAAATTTTACAAGTCTTTCGGGTCCTTCAACTTGTTTATTATGATATTCAAAAATTTTACTTTGGGGAAACCTTTCCTCCTTCGGTAAAACATTTAAAAAAGTATCCGGGTTTGCCGGAGCTTGAAATCCGAATTCAGTCACAAAAAGGCTTTTATCATTTTCGACTTTATTATAATCGACCCAATTACTCCACAAATCCCATTGATGTCTGTTACCGCTGTTTTCAGAATTCGGATCTTCGTCATGACCAAACGGAGTTGACTCCCAATAAGGTCGGTCTGGGTCGGCCTCACTCAAGATTGTGGGAATTACATCATGATATATTTTATAGCCCGGCATTTCTTTATATGATTTATTAAAGGCTCTATGCCAAATCCATTCATTTTCATTATTGCCGCACCAGATAATTATGCTTGGATGATTTTTAAGCCGGGATACATTTTGTTTTATTTCTTCCGAAATATTTTCAATAAATTCCCGGTGCTCCGGGTAAGAAGCACATGCAAACATAAAATCCTGCCATACCATTAGACCTAGCTGATCGCAAAGTTCATAAAAAATATCATCTTCATAAATTCCGCCGCCCCAAACACGAAGAATATTCATGTTCCCCTCTTTAGCAAGCGATAGGAGCTTTTCATATTTAGCGGCAGTTACACGGGGTAAGAATGAATCTCCCGGAATCCAGTTAGCGCCTTTCGCAAAAACCGGATATCCGTTTATTTGAAAACGAAATGTGTTCTTGTCATTTTCTTTCAAGATTAAATTTACAGTTCTTATTCCAATCTTTTTATTTATTTCATCTAAAATATTATCGTCATCCACAAGTTGAATCTGCAAACTATAAAGATGAGGATTTCCGTAGCCATTGGGCCACCAAAGTTTAATATTCTCAAGATTATATTCTTTTTGGAAAAGGTCTGTGCCGGAAATAGTTTCATTAAATTCATAGACGGAATTTAAGTCCCCAATTTTTATCTTTATATTTAGGCTTGAGGAAATTGCTTTATTTAGTTTTGCTTTAATACTTACTTTAGCTTTTGAATTTTGTTCACTGACAGAGATTGTATTAAAAGAAAAGTTTTCAAAACAATATTCATCTGTTTGGAGCAAATAAATTGGTCTCCATATTCCTTGAGTTAAAAACGTCGGGCCCCAATCCCATCCAAAGGAATATTGTGCTTTTCGTAAATAAACTCTTTCAGATCTCAAAGCAACAGGAAGCTTGCCTAATTTTGACTCAAGCTGTTTTGCATAAATTTCAGGAGAGATAAAAAGAATTTCCAGCTCATTATTTTTTTTCAATATATGTTTTGATATCTCAAACTTATAGAGGCGAAACATATTTTCCACTGGACCCAGCATGGTTCCGTTCAAAATTACTACCGCTGAAGTATCAATTCCTTCCATAACAAGAAATATTTTTTTTGCGAGATCATAGTCTTCAGGCAGATCAAATGAAGTCTTATATGTCCAATTTTGTTTTCCGATCCATTGAAGCTTAGTTTCATTGTCGGAATAAAAAGGCTCAGGAATTAACTTATGATTGAGCAAATCTGTTTGGACAGTTCCCGGAACCGTAGCCTTGAGCCACTTACCTTCCTTTATCTTATTTTTAAGCGCAACCGGTATTATTTCGTGAGTTTTTTTTAAGGAAAATTTCCAATTGCCATGCAATAAATATTTTTTCTTCAATTTATTTCCTATTTTATTAGTATCATTTTTTTTATAAATCGTTGAGAGTTTGTTCTTAATTCATAATAATAAATTCCACTTGCAAAATTGATTGCATTCCAATTCAGTGAATGACTTCCCGAAGTGAAATAGCCTTTAGCTAAATCAGCAATTTTTTGGCCAAGCATATTATAAATGCTTAAACTAATATTTGAGCTTTTATTAAGCAGAAATGTAATGACAGTACTTGGGTTGAATGGATTAGGGTAATTTTGCATAAGCTTTGTTTCAGTTGGAATTAAATCTGAGTTAGACGCAATTCCTGTAGTGTTCGGATTAAACAAATTAGAAATCTGCTGAAGCGAAAGAGCATAATCAAATATTCTAATATCATCTAAAGTACCGTTAAAATTATATGTGTTATCGGTAGGAATCATTTGCCCAAATGTCATACTTGTACTTGTCTGAAGTATTGATCCCGACCACGATGAAAACGAATCAAGATTCCCGTTAAGATAAATTTCATAATCAGATCCGCTGTAAATAACATTAACATTATACCAGGTACCGGTTACTAATTTGGTTTCCGAATCAAGGTCAATGATTCCGTTATTTTTTGTGTTGCTAGTCTTAATAGTCCATCTCAGGTAATTACTCTGTGTTATTGATATTTTTAATCTATTTTCATAACTTCCTTGAGATATGACATATTGCTCGCTTCCATTAAAAGCAGCAACTTTCATCCAGAAATTTATTGTAATCGCATTTTGGAAATTCAGACTTGTTGACGCTGGAACGAGGACGTAACTTGTTTTTCCATTAAAATAATATGCCCCGTTTAAATTTCCGAAACGATCAGAAACTTGAGTAGCACCGTTGTTTGTCCCGTTATTATTATTGCCGCTTTCATCATTGGCATTTCCATCAAGAGGATAATATGCCATTAGATTACCAGATTGAAAAACAGACAAATCTCTTACCTCAACATCTAGACTGTCAGTTACAATTCCTCCTTGACCATCACTTACTGTACAGTATACATAATAATTCCCAGCTGCATGCGGCGCAGTCCAGGTTACGGACGAACCGCTTCCGGAAATACTTCCGTAAGGAGAATACCATGAATAAGTCAAGTTATAATTGCTGCTGTCGCTTGCAAAACATTTGAATACTGTTGCTGAATCAATATTTATTTTCCGTGGAGTAGCATTTATACTGTTAATAACAGGAAGATGATATATTGATTTTACAACACTTAAAGTATCGCTGACTGAATCTATCAGACCATAGCTATCTGATACTATACATGATACTATATAATTTCCTGCAGAATTCGGGGCAACCCAGTTTACCAGATTCCCTGTTCCGATTATTGAGCCTAATGAAGATTTCCATGTATAGGACATAGAATCGTTGTCAGGGTCTACAGCAGTACAATACATTTTAACTGTATCTGAAATTAATATTGTTGCCGGTAAAGGCGCTAATGATTTTATTCGCGGAGGGTAGTTCGCTACAACATTGTTCGACTGGTAGTCAACAACAACTCCATTTATTAAAAATTTCTTAAGGTTATAGGTTCGTGTTCCCCCAGCAGGGGCAAGGACAGCAATCACTGCAGAATTTGCCGGTATAATAATATTTGTCGAACCTGTCACTCCGTTTTTTATAAAAGTCTTCGATACTACATCATATATGTCAACAGAACTACTCCCGACATTTATTGTAACTGATTTATCAATTAGAAAAGGATTGTAATAAAGATAAGTTGGATAAGCAGTATCGTGGAAATAATCCGTTTTCAAAAGATTAAGCTGTAAAATACCTTCTACATTTGTAGTATCTATTATGCCGCCCAAAATCCCAACGTGTGATGAACTATAAAGAGAAAGATTTGTCAATCCCCAGCCACCGGTTTCAGCATCTCCGGAAGCGAAGGGCGATATAGAACCTGAATTTGGTGAATACTGATGCATTGCTTCATGCGCAATATAAGAATTAGGATCATATTTGTCAGCCCAACTTTTGCTTGCTGTATCCTGGTTAGCTGCAGGTAAATATTTAGGATAAAAGAGGCGCGAAGCATTTGCAACATTCAAGACCCATTTACCAATGGCTTTTGCAAATCTTGGGTCGTACCTAACCATCGGAACTAATGCGCCAACCTGTTCGAATCCATTCATTACAAATGCATAATTGTTGGTGTAATTTATTTCACCAACTAACCCATCACAATCCAAGCCGCCCCAATTTGCATAATTTGCATAGCTGGCGTTTGACATTACGCCCCATTCTCTTAGTTGCGTTATATTGAAGCACCAATTAACCAGTTTAACAATGTCGTAGTTAGTTCCCAATTCTGCATTCATTCTTGCTGCTGTGTATACACCATAAGGTAATTGGATTTCATAAGCGGGATTACTGTTCCAATTATTCAGAAATTCCATTGAGAGTTCAGTGCCAACTCGGTATTTTTCATTGCCGGTTTTCACGTATGCATTATAAAGCAGCCACGCTATAGCTCCTGCTGCCTCAGGTTCATGGGGAGTTGCATCTGTAGGTGTCATAGTCGGAAAATCCCAGCCTCGATGGTCCATGTTGGGAATTTGCCAGGGCGTTGTACTTCCGCCCATTGCATAAACAGCTTTTAACCATTGATCAGCTACGCTTATAAACTGATTATGAAAGTCTCCGACATTTGGGTACAATGAATAAAGCTGGTAGAAAAAAACATTGGGCATTGTTTCGTACCACCAGTCATCATTAGTCAAATCGTTAGGCTGATTTTTATAAACGTTTTGTCCATTTGCTTTATTAAACCATTCCTGAGCCATCCCAACCCAGTTATAGCCGTTATAGCCATCCTGATTCGATTTGTCAATTCCAACTAAAGACGCTCCGACTAATGCTGGAATACAATTTATTGCTTCGGCAGATGTTGGCGCTGTAGTTCCTACAACAGTATGAAGTCCGAATCTTGGGCCTGTATAATTTGTGGCATTATTATCCGTCCAAACTAACGGTAGATATTGTCCACTTGCATTCAAATTAAAAACTAAAGAATCATAACCTTGAGCTACTTTTTTCCAATCGCGCATTAAGTACGGTGTGGGTAAATTGGGCATACTATCAATCTGCGTGATATTTATTTGTTGGGGAAATTCACTTCTATTCATAATTAAAAAAATTATTATGCTTAAAAAGATTTTTCTAACTAGACGATATTTTAATTGGTTTTTCATAATGATCTAATAAAATTTTCCCCCAATTAAAAAGTTTTCTTATTTTTGTTTATTTACATGCTCATTGTAATAATTCCAGACTATTTTTCTTGCAATAGGATTTTGATCAATCGCGAGCATAGAAAATAGGGCTTCGATAGTAGACTCCGCGCCGCTATTCATATTGATTTCATTTTCATTATTTATACCATCAAAACAAACCCCGGTATTGATATTATACATCGGTTTACCAGCCGGATTTTTTCCAAAGAACCAACAACCTAAAAGACCAGCTACAGTGGCTGATGCCAAATCCTTTGTAGCATTGTATGACTTACAGCTAGCCAATACCATTGGGCTAATACCGTAGGCGATCTGGCCAAACTTTGCACTGTCCTTGTATACCACAGTATCTTTGATGTGCTCAACCGTAAAACTGCTCATATAATTAGCTTTGATTAGGTAAGGATAAAAATCCCAAATTTCCTTTTGCGCCTTTTTTATATATTCATGATTATTCAACATTATTCCTGCATCTATCAAAGCTTCCGCCTGATTGTTCCCCCACATATGCCATGTATTCTGCCAGCTTAAGAAAGCATAATGAGGTAAATAAGACGCATCTCCTGCCTGCATTCCTTCTATTCCGGTACATAATCGGATCGCTTCATTTCTGACTAACGTATCATTAGTAGCTTTGTAATATGACAGAAATCCTTTAACAATTACAGCAGCTTGATCAGCGGCAGTCCCTAAAGGTAGCCACGTAGGCAACTTAAAGCCACTGAAGTTTTGAGTTGAATCAGACTCATTTTTGATCAGCCATTTCTTTGTTACTTTAACAGCTTTTTCAAGTTGGGGTGAAATATCGGAAACAAAAGATTTATCATACTTCATGAAAAAATTATCTGCCTTTGCAAGTGCCCATATTGCGCGCCAGCTCCACCAATTCGGCTCTGCAACACTTGTTTTGTAAGTTGTGTTTTTTGAATAATCTCCGAAAATAAAATTGTTAAAGAAACCATTATCTGATTGCATATAGAGTAAAAAGTTCGTCAACATTTTAATTTTATTATAAACAGAGGAGTCATGAGAGGCTTCATAATACTTCATATAAAAAATATCAGCTCGAGCAATA
>JAJYSI010000198.1 GCA_021793635.1 Bacteroidota bacterium | reverse complement strand
GCGACCTTGTAATTCTGGAATCAAATCTGAAGGTTTGGAAACATGAAACGCACCTGAGGCAATGAACAAGATGTGATCGGTTTTAACAACACCATATTTTGTGTTAACGTTTGAACCTTCAACAATTGGAAGCAAATCTCGCTGTACGCCTTCCCGCGAAACATCTGGACCAGATCCTTTTCCACCGCCTGCAACTTTATCAATTTCGTCGATAAATATTATTCCCGAGTTTTCAACCCGCTCAATAGCCTCCTTTTGAACGGCTTCCATATCAATTAATTTTTGTGCCTCTTCTTGGGCAATCACTTTGCGGGCTTCAGAGATCGCAGTTTTCCTTTTCTTTTTCTTCTTCGGCATTATATTGCCCATGATTTCCTGAAAATTAATTCCAAGATCATCTATTCCAAAAGGACCGAGAACCTGCATGCCCAAACCGGTTTGAGTATTAACGTCAAACTCAATTAACTTTTTATCAAGCTCGCCGCTCCTTAATTTTTCTCGCATCCATTCGCGCGTTTTTTTATTTTGTAGAGTCTCATTATTACCTTCAGCGTCGGTATTCTCACCTAAATTAGAATTTTTTCTTAATGGCGGTATGAGAATATCTAATATTTTTTCTTCGGCTAATCTTTCCGCTTTCTCCTGAACTTCCAATGTCATTTCCGATTTTACAAGATTCACGGCATAGTCAACAAGATCGCGAATCATCGATTCAACGTCTCTTCCGACATAGCCAACTTCCGTAAATTTCGAGGCTTCAACTTTTACGAATGGCGCTTCCGCAAGTTTGGCTAAGCGGCGTGCAATTTCTGTTTTGCCTACTCCGGTCGGACCAATTAAAATAATATTGTTGGGAAGAATTTCTTCGCGAAGATTTTCAGCTACTTGCTGCCGGCGCCACCTGTTTCTAAGTGCAATTGCGACAGCTCTTTTTGCTTCCGTTTGACCGATGATATATTTGTCGAGTTCATTTACTATCTGTGAAGGTGTAAGTGCATGCATTGATTTATTTTTCATTTGTTACTCTTTTATTACTTCAACATTAATTTTATCGTTTGTGTATATACAAATTTCCGAAGCGGCTTTTAGCGCTTCGGCAACAATTTCTTTTGCTGTAAGGTTGCTATATTTTTTTAACATTCTTGCTGCGGCTAAAGCATACATTCCTCCGGAACCAATCGCTACAATTTGGTCATCCGGTTCTATTACATCCCCGTTGCCAGAAATAATAAGCGCCTTACCTTCGGCTACTATTGCAAGCATTGCTTCTAATTTGCGGAGGTACTTATCAGAGCGCCATTCTTTTGCTAATTCAACTGCAGCACGGTTAACATTTCCGCGATATTGTCCAAGTTTATCTTCAAATTTTTCGACCAGTGTAAAAGCATCTGCGGTTGCGCCAGCAAACCCGCATAAAACTTTCCCGTCGGATATCTTTCTTATCTTAACGGCATTATGTTTCATAACTGTGTTGCCAAGCGTTACCTGACCGTCACCGCCAATGGCTGATTCCCCGTTATGAACCACACCGATTATTGTTGTTGCGTGCATTGTCATTTCCATTTAAGCCGCTCCTTTTTCATTTTTGACTTTTTGTAACTTAAATTTATTATCATATAATTTTTAATCCAAACTTTAATAGATCAATTCTAAAAAATTTGTTTTGATTTGACATTTTTCACTATGTTGAAAATTTTATTCCAATATAAATATATCGGTACAATTCTCGGAACCTGGTTTTGATAATCAATATAAATTTGACCGAACATCGCTACCATTTTGATTTCTTCATAAAAAGAACCTACATAAAAATAAGCAATAATGCAGGCAAGAAAGCTCGCATAAAACAAATTCATCTCCGGTCTAAAAGCTAAAAAGACTATAGAAAAAAAATATACCGGATGCCGGCAATATTTATAAGGTCCTTCAATACGTAAAGTTAGTTTTTCATCAAGTTCATCAATTCTGTATTGATGATGATACCATCGAAAGATCTGATTTATTCCTAAAAATTCTTTGGAGGAAAAATATTTGAATGTCCAAAGTAAACCGGCAAGCCCCAAGAATTCCGGAATTAAAATTATAAAATCAAACGGATACGGAAGATCATAAACAATTAACTCCGGGTGTGGAGCAATCTTGTATATTACTCCAAATGATATTAATGAGAAGAGAACATATGTTAAACGATAAAATGCTATAAGACTACCGAATTTTTTTATTAGAAAATTCTTTACTCTATATGAAGCTAAATAGGAATGAATGTAGCCAAAAATTCCGAAGAGCAGAAATACTTCAATAACATCGACGGAATATTTTATCATAGTTCTCTGCGTAGCCTTGCAATTGGAAGCCTTAACTGTTCCCTGTATTTTGCTACGGTGCGTCTGGCAATATGAATACCTTCGTCATTCAGCATCTCGGCTAATTTATCGTCGCTGTATGGAAAATTTTTATCTTCCGATAAAATAATTTCTTTCAATCTTTCTTTAATATGCTTGTTTGAAATCTCTTCGCCGGAGTCAGTGCTTAAGCCCTCACTGAAAAAATATTTCAGCTCATGAATTCCCATCGGATTTTGAACATATTTGCCGTTAACCACACGGCTTATTGTAGAAATATCCATGCTAATTTCATCAGCTATGTCTTTGTAAATCATTGGTCGTAAAAACTTTGGACCCTTATCGAAAAATTCATACTGCTTTTCTACAATTGCCTGCATAATTTTCATTAGAGTTTCACGTCGCTGCTGGATGCATGCGATAAACCATTTTGCTGATTCAAATTTTTCACGCAAAAACTTATAAGTGTTCTTATCCCTTTCCGAAGTTTTCTTGGTCCTTTTATTTGAGTCGATCATTTCCAGATAAGTTTTGCTTAATGTTACGGAGGGAACGCTGCGGTCGTTCAAAGTGATTATAAAATCATCTTCAACTTTTTCAATTATAAAATCCGGTGTAATTTGATTCATCTCAACCGATTCTATATTCCCTTCGCCCGGTTTTGGATTTAAGCTTTGAATCAAATCTATTGTGGCTTTTAATCCTTCGTCAGTCAAATTCATTTTTAGTTTTATGGAATCAAAACGCCTCTGTGTAAAATCACGGAAGTGTTTTTCAAGCATTTCTTCAGCAAGATATGAATAGTAAGGATCGTGAGAAGAATTTCTTAATTGAACAAGAAGGCACTCTTGCAAATTTCTCGACGCTATCCCTACCGGGTCAAATGTTTGAATCCTTTTAAGCAATGCTTCAGCAACCTCAGGCTCAATGCTAACATGTTCGAACATTTCAAGTTCTTTTAAAATTTCAGGTAAGCTTGTCTTCAAATATCCGTCCGCGTCCAGATTCCCGATAATTTCCTCTCCCAACATTAACATATTCTCATCAAGACTAATCATCCTTAATTGCTCTTGAAGATGTTCGCTAATTGATTCTTTTGCAGGAGCCAGGGGTTGATAAATTTCATCGTCTTTACTTCTGTTTGAACGATCGCCTTCAAATTCATTATCGTTCATAAAATCTTCTAGCTCGAATTCTTCATCGGAATTATTTTCATAATCTTCATCAACTTCACTGGTTTCATCATTCTTATCTTTCTCTTCGGAATCTATTGTAATTTCCATCTCCTCGTCCATCACTTCTTCGAGAATTGGATTTAGTTCAAGCTCAGTTTTAATCCTTTGCTCAAGAGCCATGGTATTTAGTTGAAGCAATTTTTGATATTGTATTTGCTGCGGCGATAATTTTTGTTGCTGCGAAAGTTTTTGACTTAGAGATAACATGTTTTCACTCGATCGTTTCTTTTAATATTGAATACCATTTTTTCCCATATAATCTTATTAATGAATCTTTACAAAAATCTAAAAGTTTGATATTGTTCTTAGCGCCGTTCTCCAATGCGGGGGCACAATCGCTAAATTTTTCATATCTCAAAACATCACCTCCGAATTTAGAAACGCGAATCGGGAACAAATGACATGAAATTGGTTTTCTAAAATCTGTTCCTTCTTCAAAAAAAGCTTTTTCAATGCTGCATTTTGCTATTCCATTATTGTAATATACAAAAATGCAATCTTTGTTGTCGATGCTCCGCGTTAAAAATTCACCTTCTTTGTTTTCAAAAAAACCATCGGCTTCAATAATTTGAATATTTTTTTCTGGAAGATATTTTTTTGCTTTTGCTAATGCATCAACAATTTTTTTTATTTCTTCTTCCAAAAGTGGCGCGCCATATTCGCTTTCCAAAGTGCAGCAAGCTCCTTTGCATTTTTCTAAATCGCATGCAAACTTGGTCTCTGCAATCTCTGGGCGAACTAATATATCTTCAATACGAATAAAATTACTAACAAACATTGGAATAATTTTTGATGGAAAGATAATAATTTGTTCTCTAATTGAAAAGTCCACAGTTCAAAATTGATAGCTTCTTATTCATGATTCTTTGTTATTTTTGTCCCGGATTATAATAACACGGAAGAGGGAAAAATGCTTGAACTAAAAAATAAAAATATTCTTATAACAGGTGCTTCAAGCGGAATAGGTTTGGAATTAGCTAGGAAATTTGCTTTGGTAAATTGCAATCTTGTTCTGCTTGCCAGAAGAAAAGAAGTTATTGATCATCAAGTAAAAAATTTCATAAATCCACAAGCTAAAATATTATCTGTCAAATGCGATGTTAGTAAAAAAGATGAAGTTAAGTTAGCTATCAAAGAATTCAAAAACACGTTCGGAAAAGTTGAGGTCGCAATTTTAAATTCCGGAATAAGCATTCCGCAAAAGACAATAAACTTTAAAAGCGATGTAGCAAAGGAAATTTTCGATGTCAATGTTATTGGATTGTTTAATTTTGCTGAAGAATTACTTCCTGAGATGATAGCAAATAAAAATGGCTGGATTGTAGGCATCTCAAGCTTGGCTGACGGTAGAGGGTTTCCTCAAAACGGTGCTTACTGTGCGAGCAAAGCAGCCGCATCTATCTTTCTTGAAAGCCTGCGAATTGAATTGAAAAGGTATAGCATTAAAGTCATTACCGTTAAACCGGGGTTCGTTCGAACGCCGATGACTGACAAAAATAGCTTTAAAATGCCTTTCCTAATTAATGTCGAAAAAGCAGCAGAAATTATTATTAACGGAATAAAGAATGAAAAAAGGATAATACAGTTTCCTCTCCCAACTTCAATAGGTGCTAAAATTTTGAAGATGATTCCTAATTCTCTTTTTGAGTTAATCTCAAAATCATATTAGTAACTTTTTATTTTAAGAAAAGTTTTTTCTAAATTTACTATTATTATTTGCGTAATCTTTTTATCAATTAGTAAGGGGATATCATGAAAAAACTCCTACTTTTTTTAATTCTGATAGTTTCTATCGATTTTTTCCCGCAGCAAAAAAATCCAATTACTATTAATGAAATAATGTTTAATCCGCTAACCGGTCATAATGAGTTCGTTGAGGTGTATAATACAAGTGAAAATGATTATGTGAATTTGAATAATTTTAAGTTTAAATATTATTCCTCTCAGCCAAACATAATAACTTCAACAGGATTCGGTACGGTACTTCCTCCAAAATCCTATGCAGTTATTCTTGAAGGTGATTATGATATTACAACCGGAATTTACAATTCAATAATTCCTAAAAACACGTTAATGTTGAAAATAAAAGATAATTCTTTCGGATCATCGGGAATGGCTAATACCATTGGTAGACAAGTGTGTTTGCTAAACTCTTCCGATGATACTCTTGACACATACATATATTCAGCAAATAACGATAAAGGATTTTCTGATGAAAAGATTTTAGGAATGGGGGATAGCTCAAAATCAAATTGGAAAAATTCACTGCAGATTAATGGTACGCCCGGATTTTTAAACTCGGTTTCGCCGAAAGAATCTGATTTGGCTGTTACCGATATAATTACAAATCCGCTTTTCCCAACTTTAGGTGACAGCTTTGAAATTGAAGTGAAGATTCAAAATAATGGCCTAAAAACTGAAAATTATTCTCTACAACTTTTTGAAGATACCGATCTTGATTCTTTGCCTGATATTTTACTCGCAAACATTGATCAACTTCGGTTAGCTCCCGACGAGTCAACAATACTTAACTCCAATTTCATTGTAAATAATTTTCAAAATAAAAAAGCATTTTACGCAAAAGTTTTATGCCAGGGCGATCAAGTAGAATCAAACGATTATTTATACAAAACCATTGCACCTGGCTTTTCTGCTTCAATAATTTTGATAAATGAGGTGATGTATAATCCTGCTAATGGTGAGCCTGAATGGGTCGAAATATACAATACTTCAAGCGATTCCATTAACTTGGAAAACTGGTCAGTCACAGACGTTCTAACAACGCCGGCAACCACGACAATCAATCAACAAATTTATATTCCGGCAAAATCTTTTTTGGTTTTAGTAAAAGATTCCTCTATCCAAAATTATCATCAAGCAATTCCATTAAAAATATTTTTATTGCGCTTACCTGTTT
>JAJYSI010000197.1 GCA_021793635.1 Bacteroidota bacterium | reverse complement strand
AAAGATGATGCTGATTAAATAATTACAGCACTAAATTCAAATTCCGCAGTAATTGTTAAATAGAAAAAGCTAATAATAATATTAAAATGAAAGGGAAGTTTGCCGAAGTAATTTTCATTTCCATAATATTTGCTATAAGTAATACTTATGCGGTTAATAAAAGAAAAATCCCTAATACTAAAAGAATTATTTGGCAGATAGGCAAGTTCAATAATTCCTCAGAGGAATTTTTTTTGGGAGATTCTAAACGCATGCGAAGTAAAATCTCTGGGGCATATCCCGAAGTAAATTATTATGTAGATAAAAATAAATCTGAAGATTTTCCTGGTTTTCTTCCGGCATCGAGTAATATAAATGCCGCAAACAAATCATATACTTACAAGATAATTTTTAACATAAAAGAAAAGCCTGCTGGAACATATACTTTAAGAATTGGATTTACTCATATAAATCTAATGAGTTCAGGACTTGATGCAGTAAGACGGCTTTCAATACTTCAATTGAACATTAATGGACATAATGGTAGAGCATATCAGCATCCAAAATATGATAACAAAGCCGTAAAAAAGGATTGGCAGGATTTAGTAGAAATAGTAATTCCTACCGATTTACTTAGGGACGGCGAAAATACTCTTGCACTAAGCGCAATCAATAACCCGGTCGAAAAAAATATAAAGAATAATTCCGGTCTGTATTTCGATGCGCTTGAGCTTGTACAGGATCCGCAAAAAGTATTTGAGCCGGATGAGATTAAGATTCAAGTTAAGCCGACCTACTTTTATAAATATAAAAACAATAAACTAAATGAATTGGTTGATGTGTTCTTAGCTTCTAATTCAAAAGGAAATAAAAAAGTCAGTTTAAAAATTGATAATCAGAGATTTGATACTACTTTAATAAGTAATCAAATCTTTGGAGAACAAAAGGCGGAGTTTGAAGTTCCTGAATTTAATTCCAAAACAAACTGCTTTATTTCGGTGAAGACTTCAAAAACTCTAAAACAATTTTCGACTTTCCTTACTCCGGCAAAGAAGTGGAAAATTTTCTTGGTCCCAAGCATTCATTTAGATATTGGTTTTACAGATTACAGAGCTAAAGTAGCAGAGCTTCATAACAAGGCACTTGATGAAGTAATGGAGTTGGCTAAATTATACCCGGATTTTAATTACAGTCCGGATGGTTTCTGGATAATTCAGCAATTTTTGTCAAATAGAGACTCACTTGAGCAGAAGGCATTACTAAATAGTATCTATAACAAAAGAATATTTGTTCCGGCACAATACGCAAGTTTATTAACTGGATTTTCTTCGCTGGAGACTTTGATTCGCTCTCTGTATCCTTCATTCAAATTTTCTAAGAAATACAATGTCCCTTTTGATTATGCTAATATTACTGATGTTCCTTCATACTCATGGTCGTATGCTTCAGTATTAGCTGCATCAAGAATAAAATATTTTATCGCTGCCAGCAATAACGGTCATGCGCCAATTTTTAAATTGGGATCGTTAGATAAAGAATCTCCGTTTTGGTGGGAAGGACCTGACAGCGGAAAAGTTCTAATGTGGTATACGAAATATTATGCTCAAATAGCGCATGTATTTGGACCATATCCGGATGTTGGAGTTGACAGAGATGTATTGCCAAGGCTGCTTGAAATGTACGAGAGACCGAATTATAAATCGGATGCGATATTATTAGACGGTTCGCAATTTGATAATGCAGAACTGAATCCTAAGTATGCTGCACTTGCTGAAGACTGGAATAAAGAATATGCCTATCCGGAATTAAAATATTCCGGCTTTACAGATGCAATGAATTATATAGGTAATCAATTCGGTAAGAACATAGCAATAATTAAAGGCGACGGCGGACCATACTGGGAAGACGGAATTGCTGCAGATGCAAAGTACGCTTCATTAGAACGCGAAGTTGAAGAAAGAGCTTTATCGGCAGAGAAACTTTCAACTATAAGCTCTATTATAAATCCTAATTTTGAAATAAATAAAAAATTAGATGAAGACTTATGGCAAAATATTCTTCTTTATAATGAGCACAATTGGGGATCTTCTGAAGAATCAAAAGATCCAAATAGTCTTGAAAGTATTGGGCAGCTTAAAAGCAAGCATTTGTTTGTTAAACGGGCAGATGAAGATTGTAAAAATCTTATCAGAAACAGTACAGCATCAATAATAGATAATTTTAATAGTAATGACAATGGTATTATAGCTTTTAATACTCTAAATTGGGAAAGAAGCGGAATTGTTGAAACCGATATTCCTAAGGGATATGATCTATTTGATAAATCTCAAACTCAAGTAATTCCTACGAAACTTGTTTTTGAAGGTAATACTTTTCAAAGAGTAAAATTTGAAACCGGCAATATTCCTTCTCTGGGATATAAAATATTTTCATTTAAGAAAATTATCATTAGGAAAGAAAATCTTCCGGTTAGAATAACTTCAAATAAAATCGAAAACAAATACTACCGGATATCGATTGATTCAAAAAACGGTACGATAGAAAGTATAATTGATAAGCAGCTAAATAAAGAGTTGGTTAATCTATCCTGTCAATATTATTTTGGTCAATATATTTATGTAACAAGTAATAACAAAGTACCTGTACAACCGGAGTTTAAAAACGAAATAAAGATAAACAAAGCCTCTCATGGTCGTCTTGTATCTGTCATTAAATTACCTTACGGAACTGAGGCTGTATTTCAAAGCTCGTGTCTAAACACACCGGAAATAAAGACAAAAGTTATTCTTTTTGATAACGAGAAAAAAATTGAATTCATTTTTCAAATAAAGAAGAAAAAAGTCTATTCAAAAGAAGCAGCATATATTGCCTTTCCCTTCTCCATGGAGAATCCTGAATTCCAATACGATACTCAGAACGGAGTTATCAATCCGGCAAAAGACATGCTGCCGGGAGCCGGAAGAGAATGGTTTACAGTGCAGCATTATATTTCAATTAGACAGAGAGGAATTGAGGCGGAAATAGTTCCGGTTAATGCACCTCTAATAACATTGGGCGACATTGTTCTCGGTAAATGGCCTGCACATTTTGGTAAGAGGACCGGAACGATTTTTTCATATATTATGAATAACTATTGGCGTGTAAATTATCCAAGCAGTCAAGGAGGAGAATTTACATTTAAATATGCCTTAACAAGCGGCAATAAGTTTTCCAACAGCGAAATGAGCCGTTTTGGCTGGAGTGAAATGACGCCTATTGAGTTTGATGACATTAATAAAAATGAAAACATAGGTAAGAAGAAAGAATCGAATTTAACTCCGGAAGGGAGTTATGTAAATATTAATTCAAAAGATATTGTACTTGTAAACTGGAAAAAGGCAGAGGACAATCAAGGAACAATAATGAGACTTCTGGAAGTTGGAGGGAAAACTGATAAAGTAAAAGTCAAGATCCCTTTAGACAAAATAAGATCTGTTTATAAGTGCGATGCGGTTGAAAGGAATATCAAATCTCTACCTTTTACCGGTAATAGTTTTAGATTTATAATTAAGCCTTACCAAATTCTTACCATAAGGATACAATAAAATCTTTGTAATCAAAATAGATAAGAAACCATTTTCAATAAAATTATTTTGAACATATTTGAGGATATGATGAGACAAAAAAAAATTACAAATATTAATTTGAACAATAAAGATGGAATGTCGAGACGAAGATTTTTACAGACAAGCTCCTTTAGTGCAGCCGCTATTGCGGCAAATACAATATTAGGCTCAAGCGTTAATCAAATATTTGCTGAAGAAAAAAGTGATAATGAAAGCGAGCCATTGAGTCGAAATAGAAGAAAACCAAATTTTGTCATTATTTTTCTGGATGATTCGGGCTGGGCAGATTTTAAGCCTTTTGGTAATCCGGAATATCCTACACCGCATGTTCATAAGCTTGCCGAAGAGGGCTGCAGATTTAACAGATTTTATGTTCCTCAAGCAGTTTGTTCAGCTTCAAGAGGTGCCTTATTAAGCGGCTGTTATCCGGGCAGGACAAAGCTTAATGGCGCCCACGGACCAAATGCCTGGGGCTTAGATCCTAAATATGCTACTTTAGGAGAGGTGCTGCAAAAAGCAGGTTATTATACGGCAGTATTTGGCAAATGGCATATTGGAGACCAGCCGCAAACTAGACCACCGGCAAGAGGATTCAATGAGTCTTGCGGTTTAATGTACTCGCATGATATGTGGCCATATAATCATAAACAAAATGAAAAAAGTAAATTTCCACCGCTGCCTTTTTGGGAGAATGGGAAAATTATTAATCCTAATTTGACCCCCGAAGATTTAACAAAACTTACAACAATTTATACAGAGCATGCTGTTGATTTTATAAAACGAAATAAAGAGAAACAGTTTTTCCTTTATGTTCCGCACAGCCTTCCACATGTTCCGTTATTTGTAAGTGAAAAATACCGCAATAAATCAGGAGTTGGATTGTACGGCGATGTTATTATGGAAATCGATTGGTCGGTTGGTCAAATTATGAAGGCTCTTAAAGACAACGGATTGGAAGAAGATACGTATGTTCTCTTTAGTGCGGACCATGGACCTTGGAGATTATTCGGTACTAATTCAGGTAAAACTCCTTTTCGGGAATCAAAACAAACATCGTTTGATGGCGGAATACGATCGGCTATGATAATGAAATATCCAGGTAAAATCCGTCCCGGTTCGGTATCGGAAAGAACTTTGGGTTCAATAGATATTTTACCAACCATAGCCCATTTAGCAGGAGCTAAGCTTCCTGAAAATGAAATTGACGGGAAGAATGTTTGGGATCTAATTGTTGGTAAGCGTGACGCAAAAAATCCTCATGAGTTTTATGCTATTTCGCAAATGAAAGATTTTGAAAGCGTTTTATCCGGAGATGGAAAATGGAAGCTTCACCTTCCGCATAAATACAGACATATAGAACAATTTGGAGAATTTGGTTTTCCAGGTAAGTATGAAAAAGTAAAAGGAGTAAAAGGTTATCCCGGTCCTCCGGATCAAGTTCAGCAGGATCTGGCACTTTATGATATGGAATCAGATCCTTATGAGCGGGTTAATGTGATAAAAACATATCCCGAAATTGCTAAGAAGCTTATACAACTTGCGGAAAAGTATAAGAAAGAATTTTATTCTTAAAAACGAATTAAAAATTCAATGAATGAATTTAAGATATCTGATGCATTTCATTTGATGGTAAAGCCAACCGGACCAATATGCAATCTGGATTGTACTTACTGTTTTTATTTGGAGAAAGAAAATTTATATCCTGGTAATAAACATTGGAAGATGTCGGATGAAGTGCTCGAAAAATTCATTAAAGATTATATTGAAGTACAGAAGACGGAAGAAATAAACTTTGCATGGCAAGGCGGAGAGCCGACTTTGTTAGGAGTAAATTATTTCAAGAAAGTTGTCGAGCTTCAGAAAAAATATTCGAACGGTAAAAAAATTAATAATGCATTCCAAACAAACGGTGTTTTGCTAAATGATGAATGGTGCGAGTTTTTTGCCGGGAATAGTTTTTTAATAGGACTGTCGATTGACGGACCTAAAGAACTCCATGATAAATACAGGGTATATAAAGGAGGGCAAGATAGTTTTGAAAAGGTTATACGAGGTATATCTTATCTTAAAAAACATAGAGTTGAATTTAATACTTTGACTTGTGTAAATAGGGATAATTCGTATAAGCCGTTGAAAGTATATCATTTCTTAAAAGAAATCGGTAGTGGCTTTATACAGTTTATTCCGATTGTGGAGAGGAAAAATATTAATGAAAGCAAACCATTAAATTTAGTTTCTCCTGACAGTAAGTTTGATGCGGAAGTTACAGAGTGGTCTGTAGAGCCGCTGCAATACGGAATATTCCTATCAACTATTTTTGAGGAATGGGTCAGAAATGATGTTGGGAAATATTATGTCCAAATGTTTGATGTTTCCTTAGAAAGCTGGCTGGGAATGCAGCAGAGTCTTTGTGTTTTTAATGAAACTTGCGGGCGTGCTTTGGCTATTGAGCATAACGGAGATATTTATTCATGCGATCATTATGTATATCCGGAAAATAGATTGGGGAACATAATTGAGAATCCGATTGAAAGCATATTAAATGACGGAAGACAAGTCAAGTTTGGAAATGATAAAAAGGACAGGCTTCCCAATTATTGTATTAACTGTGAAGTGAGATTTGCCTGCAACGGTGAATGTCCTAAGCATCGTTTCATTAAAACGCAGGATGGAGAAGACGGGTTAAATTATTTGTGTGCAGGTTATAAATATTTTTTCAACCATATAAATGTTTATATGAAGTTTATGACAAATGAATTACTGAATCAACGTGCACCGGCAAATGTTATTGACTGGGCTTGGGAGAAGGATAAAGGTTTTCCAAGCCTTAATCCTAACCGAAATGATATCTGCCCTTGCGGGAGCGGAAAAAAATTTAAACAATGCTGTATGATAAATTAATCAATTCAAATTAAATCTATCTT